>CAYTRK010000206.1:2221-4436 GCA_964440205.1 uncultured Victivallaceae bacterium | reverse complement strand
TTGGCATTGAACAAAAAATGCCAGCGTTGTGCAGTGGAAATTATGGGGTATTTCTGAAATGTCGATTGTCGAGATACGACCCCTATTTTACTCTCAAGTCCCAAGGTAGGGTTTCGCATTGCCCTATGAGATACGCAAGGATGTTGGTTGTGGGGAAGGGGGGGGGTATACCTCTGTCAGGCAATTGCAAGGTCTTTTCTCTGAGCTGAATCATTGTGCTGTATCCGGTTACAATGAATTATTCGGAGAAAACCGTGCCGGATTGTTTGAAAAGTTTGCAGTTTCATTTTGGCATTGAACAAAAAATGCCAGCGTTGTGCAGTGGAAATTATGGGGTATTTCTAAAATGTCGATTGTCGAGATACGACCCCTATTTTAGATTTTACTATTTTAGACCGGCTGGCTTGCCTCGGGAGGGGAGGACCATTTGAAGGGTTAGCACGGCGTAGGATGTGCAGAGGACTGGGTCGTTTTCCCAGAAACGGGAGGTATTGTTTTTCCAGAAACCGTTGCCTTTATCATCGAACCGCTGGAGCGAGAGGAGTCTCTTTGCGAGGTCGGCTCGCCAGTTGATCAAATCTCCGTCGGAGGTATTGATAAGGTCTATGCCGTACTCCGAAAGCGCGCGCGCGAGGACGTAGTAGAAGAAGTAGAGACCCTCTCGGCCTTTGCCCGGATTTTCCTTCAGCGACCAGTGTTTCTTTGCCCAATCGAACGCTGAACGCACTCGGACGTCAGAGCTGTCGATGTCTGCGTAGACCAGGGCAAGCAGTCCGATGTAGGTCATGCTGCCATACGAATGGAAGTAGATATTATTTGTCTTTGCGTTGTTGCTGCCGGGGCCGGGAGAATACGCGAACTCCGGCGCGGCAGGAAGAAGCGAAGGAGGGCGCCCTTGCCGTTTTGTGAAGTAGCTGACGGTTTCCGACCAGTCGATTACGGACGGGGAATCTGGGGCTGTTGAATTGGTGGATTCGGGTTCAGTGACTGCAATTGCCTGCATGCTGTAGAAAGTGTCAAGGCCGTGGACATATTCGCTTGCAGAGTCCTCGTAGTAGCCGAAGCCTCCCTTGTATATGTCGTCTCCGAAGTGCTGGCGTCCTGCCAGGAACCGTCGCGCCTTGCTGATAATGGAATCGTGAGTGTTTCTATCGTTCATATGCAGCGCTGTAGTGCAGACGGCAGTGTTGAACACTTCCAGGCCGCCTTTCCTCTCAGCGGTTGGTTTTATGTATATGCCGCCGTCATTCCTGACGCAAGAAATTATGTGTTTGATTGCATTGGAGACAATATGGTCCCGGCGCCGGTGCGCGGATTTCATAAATGCCATGGCGGGAAGAGCAGTAAGGGCCGGGTGGTGGGGCTCAGACCATGAGCCATCCCGGCTTTGCCTGCCCGCCAGCCAGTCGAGGGATCTGTTGACGGCCGCCCTAATCTCGTTAGACACTGATACACTTATTGCTGCTATTTCCGGTTCCGCTGCGATAACCCGTATTGTAGCGCCGTCCCGGCTGTTTGTTGCGGCAAGTCCGGTTGCGGCGTTTGTGTAACAGGTCAGCAAAGAAAGAAGAAATACAGCTATTGAAATACTGACATGCGCATTTTTCATTACGTACCGATTATATTCCCGGAATCGGTATTTTTACAGGGAAAAGAGCGAATTGCCGGCGAATTGTAATAAACGGCGCAAATTCGCGGGAATTGTTGTGGAATTGACGAAGGGCCTTCTCCGCTGTAAATTAGTGACATACATGAAGGCGAATGTTGGATTTGTAAATATCGGTTTTCCGGCTGCAGCGGCGCTGTTTATATTGATGAATGCCGGTTGTTTTTCAGGTCTGGAAGAGCCCGTGGATTCTATCGGCGGAAATCCGGGATCGGAACCAACGGAAAGCGAGGAGGACAGCATGAAAGAGGAACGCAGCGGACAATGGAGCCCGGAGTTATCGGAGTCTGAAAAGGAGACGCTTTTTGCCATCGCCAGAGACACTCTTGCCTGGTGCACGGGGAATCGCGATGCGCATTTTTCGTTTGATAACTATGAAATCACCGACAAACTCAAGCAGAAGACGGCTACCTTCATAACGCTTAAGAAGAGAGGGGCTCTGCGCGGTTGCATAGGCACGCTTGAGCCGGTAGATCCTCTCTTTCGTTCAATTCATGCAAACACTGTAAACGCGGCATTGAACGACTTCAGGTTTCCTGATGTCAAGTC
>CAYTRK010000206.1:0-2211 GCA_964440205.1 uncultured Victivallaceae bacterium | reverse complement strand
GAGATTCCGCAGATTGATATTCACGTCTCTGTCCTGAGCCCCATCGAAAATATAGCGACCATAGACGAATTCAAGCTTGGGGAGCACGGGATAATACTGGAAAAGGGTCGGTACAGGGCGGTATTCCTTCCTGAAGTGGCTCCTGAACAGGGGTGGGATGTTGAACAGACTCTTTCAGCATTGAGTCAGAAAGCGGGACTTAGTGCAGACGGGTGGCGCGAAGGGGCTAACTTCAAAGTCTTCTCCAGCGTAGTGTTGACACAATAGACCGGGCAGAGTATGAGTTTCGCTCAACATCTGCGGCCGGCGATATTCCGAAAAGAAAGACTTGCTTTACATGGGGCGATGTTTTGCCTGGGCGTGTTCGCCGTCATGGCGCAGGTCATGTTCACGAGAGAGCTTTTCGTAGTTTTTCTCGGCAATGAACTGAGCATAGGCGCTACCCTTGCGTGCTGGTTTATTGGTATAGGCGCAGGAGCTATGGTTTCCGATCTGGTGGCGCGGTTGGGTCCGGTTCGAGCATCGGTAAGGTGGTTGCTCTGCGCAGTGTCTGTTCTCCTGGCCATCATGCTTCCTTTTCAGGTGTACGGTATCAGGATAGCACGTTTTTTGCTCTCGGTTCCGATTGGCGAATATGCGCCTTTGGCGTGGCTTGCCGGGTTTGCCCTTCTGTTTTTTCTGCCCACTTCTCTGGGCGTCGGGTTATTTTTTCCTTTTGCGTGTGAAGCCGGGACGACTGCGCTGGTTTCGACAAATGAGGAGGCCGGGAAGGGGAAGTTAACAAGCGGCATTAGATCAGTGAGTGGATTGTATGTTGCTGAAGCCTCTGGAAGCATGACCGGAGGTATCCTTCTTACCTTCGTTCTTCTCCCGTTGATTTCCCCGTATGCTGTGATATTGCTTGCTTCGGGGGTTGCAATGCTGGGCGCTGTGCTTGTGGCGCCTGCGCGTATCTTTCGCTATGTTTGCGCAATAGTCGGCTTTTTTGCGGTTGTGACGGTCATTGTCCAACCCGGCTGGTTTGCAGAAGCTGAAAAATGGACTGTGCGGCAGAGATGGGAATCTTTTGGAATATTGAGTGATCCCGAAGGCGGCCGACCCGGAGGGTCTAAACTGATCAGTTCAAAGAACTCTGTTTATCAGAATCTTACAGTCACCAGAGCGGCAGACCAGTTCGTTCTCTATGCCAACGGACAGGTTCTTTTCGCTTTTCCGAATGAATACGAATATGAGCACGAGGCATATTTCATTCTTTCCCAGAATCCTTCCGCGAAACGGGTCCTGATGTTGGGAGGCAACCCCGTGGGGCTTGTTCCGGAATTACTCGATCTGGGGATCGAAGACATTACCTGTGTCAGGCTTGATCCTGCAGTGACAGAAATCATAAAAGAAGTGATTCCGGACACATACCGGCAAATTGCCGGCGATTCGAGGGTCAGTATGATCTCTGAGGATGCGAGCCGTTTTGTGAAGCGTTATGATCGGCGGTTTGACATGGTAATCCTGGAGGCGCCGGATCCTGCGACTCTGGCGGCAAACCGGTTTTATACTCCCGCCTTCTACCGTGACATTCGAGATCTGCTTGCGGACGGCGGTATTTTTTATACGGCAGTAGATTCAGCAGTACGCTTGAGATCTGCCATAGTGGAGCGCAATGCTTCTATATATAAGAGTCTGAAAGAAGCTTTTGAGAATGTGCTTGTCACTGCCGGTGATGAGAACAGGTTTATCGCCGGGGCCGAAGACAGCAGTATATCCCTCGACCGGCAAACACTGTTCGACCGGGCTCAACAGTTCAGTTCCAGCGCCGATTATTTCATGCCGGAGTTTTTTCTTGTCAGCGAGATAATCAATCCGGAGAAGGTTGATTATGTAATAGAACGGTTTAAGGAATCCGACATTCGAGCTAATACGCATCTTAACCCGGTAACCTATTTCTTCAGTCTGTTGCTGTGGAGCCGGTACAGTAATTCCGGATTGGAAGAGCCGTTGACTGCAATCCGGTCGCTTGATTCTCGATCCATAGTCCAGCCGCTAATCGCTGGGGGGATACTTTGCATTGTTGTTGGGTTTTATTTTAGAAAGTGGGGGAGCAAAGCCGGGCAAAAAGGCGGCGACTTGTGGTCGAGGTGCATGACTGTTCTCCTTGTTGCGACAACCGGTTTTGCGGGAATAGCGATGGAAATAATCCTGCTGTTCGTTTTTCAGACT
>CAYTRK010000205.1:0-4455 GCA_964440205.1 uncultured Victivallaceae bacterium | reverse complement strand
AAATCCTTCGATATATTTCGTGCCATTCCTGCGTTTTTTCTCTAACATGTGCCTTCTTTCAGTACCCACAGATTTTGCGGAAGACCCAAAAAAAAGGCCATGATGTTCAAATGTTGACGCCTGACAACACGACGACAGTATGGGAAAACAATACCGAAAATTCTCCGCGCGTAAGAGCAGCCGGGGATTGCAGGCTTATTCCTCTACAAGCTCCATCTTCCGCACAACAACGTTGTCAACCTCAACCATACCGCGGGATACCAACACAGCCGGATAATACCTTTCAGCAAAGTGCAAAACATGAGAAACCGGTTTGTCGTCAACGCTGAGTCGTCCCTCGACACATCTTCGTCCCTGCTTATCCACATGTTCAACATATTCAGCTCGACATCTGTGCCATTTAGATCGAGATCTTATCTTCCCGTTTTTAATGGAGTTGCCAGTATTAAGCAGATTCTTTGATTCTTTCCATTTTTCTTGAGTAATAAAACTGTCAATACTGCTGTTCTGACCGGGCAATATGTCATACTCCACGGAGTAAGCAACCGGCAGTTCAGCATAATCCATAAGAACACCATGCTGCTCATTCCCGACACATCCGATCAACAGAACATTTGAGGTTCGTCCTTCACTTCCTGTTTTTTTGATCCGCAATTCATCCGGCAATTCATCTTCCTTCAAATTCTCGGGCAGAAGATTTCCTCCTTCAAATAAAACAAACCTGTAAGGCTTCCAGAAGCCCAAACCATCATCAAATTTATCTGTAAACAAAACCTCTGAATCTCTATATTCATCCAACGCAACATACGGCACGCCTGCATCATCCACAGTTCCAACCCCGCCCTCACTTCGACGCTCATAGACAGATCTTGTGGGCATTAAACATTTACCGTTTATAGATATCTTGCTGACAGCCGAAACATCCTCATAAAAACCGCCCGACCTTACACGGACTGTGCCTTTCCTTACAAGAACATCCATAATATCTTCAATCAAGCTGGTCTCAAACAACGTGCCCTGCACAGTCACGCTGCGATCCTCTGAAGCAGCAACCACAAACGCTTCATGCCCTTTGTTCCGTGGCGTAATCCGGCTGCATAAAATTCCGTTTTCAATAAAAACATTCCTGTCATCCCGTGAAATCATGTGAGTGTTTTCTGCCATCTTTAATTCTGAGCCATCAGATAAAACCATACGGGCTGAAGATCTGTCTCCCGTCTCAATGGATGCCCCATGCTCATAAATCCCATCTTTGCCTGATATCAACTTACCGTTAATCCTGACTTTGCCGATAGTTTCAGCCATTAGAAACTTTCCTTCGGAGGGCAAGCCGTCTCCACCGGAAAATTGCCAGACAAGCCCCCCGGCCACCAACATCACCGAAGCGGCCAACGCAAGGACTGTGAGCCATTTCCGCCGTCTGTTGATAGTGAAAATGTCTTCCGTAACACCGGAAACAAAACTTTCGCGATCAGAGCGTATTGAGCCCATTACCGAGTTCACAAAATCGTCCGAACTCACGGCGTTTAGCTCAAAATTAAGAATACGATCATGAAGAAGCATTTCCTGAAGCATTGCCATCTTCGAGGCATCGGATTCTGCAAGATCAACAAGACGCCGCTGACCGGCGGAGTCAAGCTCGCCGTCAAAATATTCCGAAACCAGTTTGTCAAACTCTTCTTTCAATTCTATACCCCAGCCAGTGTCCGTTGAACACAATCTTTAAGTCCTTTTCGAATGCTGTATAACTCAAATTTGAGCGCTGCAACGCTTCTGCCCCATAAAGATGAAAGAGCTTTAAGCGTGACTTTACTGTCGTAACGAACAGAGAGAAGCTTTCTTGCTTCTTCCGGAAGTTTCTGCATGCACGTTTGCAAGGCTTCAACCTGCGAATCTTCAATTGGTGCACCACTTTGCAATTGCCGCTCAAGTTGATCTGTCGCCAGTCGATCTACGTATTTCTCCCTGTTCTGACGTATTCGCCTGGTCTTCTGGATGTAGGCAAGCAAAGTGTTGCGCGCAAAAACCCAGAGCCATACATAGAAATCAGTTCCCAGCTTATACTGGTCAATTTTCTTATAAGCCTCTATAAATGCCACATGCGCAATTTCGTTTGGATCAACCCCGGGCGGACACCGCCCCGCAACCGAAGCCCGCAATCTCCGCTGGTAAGCATTTACAACTACAGCATATGCGTTTGCATCGCCGGATCTGACGGCCATAATCGCGTTTTCAACGTTTTTTTTGTCCATAACCCCTCAACTAAACTGCTCGGCTACGCTATCCTCTTCAGCATTTATGCCGGTCAAAAAATCCCATGTTAAGTTCCCAAGTATGTAATTACGCGCTTCTGTTGAAACCTGCTGCAAAAGATTCCGGTGATCCTCAAACCAGTATTTGATATCATATGAACTCAATTCCTGCTTTGACTCGTAAAGCAACCTCATCAAATGAAAGTCCTGTCGCCCCGAAAGAAAAAAGCTTCTCAAGCTGTTTTCTCCGCAGCCGTATTTCAGAGAATACCTTTCTTCCGCAGTTTCAAGATCCAGCCTCAGCAAAAGAGCGGGCGCCCCTCCGACTTTCTCATAATTCCGCAATTCACCAACAATATCAAACAAGAGCCTGCTTCTATAATAACCGGCATGACGCGGATTCACAGTAATAATAAAATCAGTGGCTTTTTCAAAATCTCGGGCCACAAGAAAAGCAGCCCGAAACATATGTTGAAGAACTTCTATCGAACGTTTTCTTCCTGTCTCCCTGCTGACCAGAGAAATGATTTCGCACAGATATCGGTCATTCATGCGCAACTGGTCCAATTCTTCACCATAGACCTGGTCAGCCGGCAGATTTATAAGAGAGTCAAAAACCAGGGTCATACAGGCAACATCAACTCCGTCACGAGAAACAATCAACGTCCTTGTGTCGGGCAAAGCATCATGCACCCCGTACCATAAACGGTCTTCGTCTGAACACGCATACCCTTTATCTGCATAAATCTCGTATGCCAGCGCCCATGCGCGCCTGCGCTGCTCTACAGTTGTGGCAAACTCCATGCAGTATTCATTGTCCCGGCCGAACATAACCCGCCCGTCAGACGGCATCATCACACCTCCACCTTCCGGCTTATCTTTGAGAACAGCAATCATTACGCCTTTATCCTTACGCTTTCAGGGGCTTCACACTGTCCGGCACGCAGCCCATTCTTCTCTGCACATGACCAACATCCACCTTTCCGCTTAGCCCAGGCCAGCTTTGCACAGGCCAGCTTCCCAAAAAGAACCGAAAGGAACGAACCGTTCATATATTTCGGGGCCTGATCGCATCCGGCGCACACGCGACCGGGAAGATAATCCTCTTTCATCTCAAAAATATCCATAAGTGACGAAGTCAACACATTCCCCATAGGATTGCGCACGGCCTGGTCATTGCAGCAGATCGAATCACCGGCCGCGGTGACAAAGAGTTGTGAATTCCAGGTACACGGATAGTTAAAGCTCCTTAACAGGTCAATAAACTCGGTAAATCGAGGGAAAAACCTCTTAAAGCTTAATGTCATTTCAATCTTTACGCCATTCACAATCGATCCATGGTGTTTCCGGAACATGTCCCGGTACATATCACATCCTTTAATCTTGTTCTTTATCAGACCGGAACGATTGGATGTGGCGGGGAAAAGCACCAACTTCAGCTTCTTGATCCCGGCTGCCGCCGCCCGTTCGGTCAGAAAATCCATGGTTTTCACAAAATCACGGCGCACCACCTCCCGCTCCGGCGGAGATACGTGTATGTATAAATCATCAATTTTACCCTGCCCATGCAGCTTCATCGCCAATTCCAAACCACTCACAGCTTTCTTCATCAGAGCTTCACCCCTGTGGGCATTGCACATCATAAGTTCACCGTATGCCTTGGAATCACAGGTCGGAAACGATACGATCAATGTAAGCGGGTTACGCGCAAAGACATCCAGGATTTCCTTTTTATGAAGATTCCCTCCGTTTGTAACAACGGAAACCTCAGGCGCCGGCATGCCGTCAATATTCCAGTTTTTCACCATGCGACCGAACATATCCATGCGTTTGCCGAAATCCGGATGCAATGTAGGTTCACCGTCTCCGGCGTTGGCAATATACCTCACACGCAGCCCGGATCTGCCCGCGTCTTCTATCCTAGCGATCAGTTTCCTCGTAACATCTTCAGGCTGAAACTCTTTTGGACCCTTATAAGAAGGCTTATTTACGCCGCACAGCTTACAATTATAGTTGCATATTCCGTGCGAAAGGCTGTTGTTTATGGATATGGGTCGTTTTGTTCGCATATTTTATCTCCCCTTCTTTACTTGTATATAACGCGAACAAGCTAAAGGTTAGATCATTTTTGAAAAAAATGGCTCCTCCGCAGAATCTGTGGGTTAATTCGGTTCTTTATATGTGCCCGAAACGACACGCCTCC
>CAYTRK010000204.1:0-4481 GCA_964440205.1 uncultured Victivallaceae bacterium | reverse complement strand
GATGACCGACGTCCCAGATGATTTTGTCTGATGGAGGATCGAAAGCTCTCAGAAGGGCAACAGTCAGCTCTACTGAACCCAGGTTAGCAGCCAGGTGCCCGCCGGTCTGGCTTATGCAATCCAGGATCATTGCCCGGACATCGTCCGCAAGCGGCTGCAGCTCGGCTGCCGGCAGTTTTTTGATGTCCCCGGGATTATCAACCTTTGCCAGGATAGTCCCTTTTTTATCGTTTGCTTTCTGCAAAATTACCCCCATTCAAAAAAAAATTAAACGCCTTCCGTGTGTCTCCTCAATCGCGGATCGAGCGCGTCCCGCAGCGCATCACCCAGCAGATTAAATGCAAGAACCACAAGGAATATGGCAAGCGTCGTGAAAGTCAGCTCCCACCAGACACCGTGCCACAGTCTCAACCTGGAACTGCCTATCATTATTCCCCACGAAGGCTCCCCCTGCACTCCGATACCCAGGTAACTCATGATTACTTCAGTACCGATGGCAGCCGGGAAACGCAACGAAAAAGTTATTATTATGATGTGCGCCACATTCGGCAGAATATGCCGGAATATAGTTCGGAAAGGCCCTATTCCCAACGCGCGGCAGGCGCGCACGTAGGTGCGTTCCTTGTGCTTCATGACTTCTCCCCTTATCAGACGGCACAAGCCGACCCACGTTGTAAGCCCTATTCCGAGGTAGACGCCCATCAAACCTTTGCCCGCAATCATTGATATGGCAAGAACAAAGAGCAGCGTCGGCAGGGAGGCAACAGTTGAATAAAACCATACTACAATGTCGTCAAGCCACCCGCCGAAATATCCGCCCAGACAGCCCAGAAAAACCCCGATTGGAATCGCAATAACCGATGTTACTATCCCAACCCTGAAGGCGATCCTGGCTCCCTGGATAACTCGTTGCATGACATCTCTGCCAAGCCCGTCGGTGCCCATCGGATGCTCAAGCGAAGGCGGCAGGTATTCGTCGTCCAGGTTCTTTACATCATAAGGCGGCTGCTCTCCCTTCACCACTTCCGCATGAAGCGCTGTCACGAGCAAAGTCTTTACCGGTTCCAAAGCGGCGGGGAACTTCGTGTCCGTAATGTGGTAGCGCCAGTAAAGGATCTCGCCATATAATGCCGCAGCGAAAAAGATCGCTATAATCCAGATGGAGATGACGGCAAGCTTCTGGCGCTTCAGATCCTCCCAGGCCAGGCGCCGCATGGACTTGCCCTTTTTTTTCTTTTCATTCCCGGAAGGTTTCATTTCAGTCTCACTCTCGGATCCACCAGGGCATAACCCAGGTCTGTCAGCAGGTTTGCAATAATATAAATAGAAGCTCCAAGCAGAACAACGGCGCGAATAACATCAAAATCCGAACTGTTCAGGGCATTTATCGACATTCTTCCCAATCCAGGTATTCCAAAGAACGTTTCCAGCAACAGACTGCCCGTGTAAAGGTAAGGGATCGTAATAATGACGCTGGTAAGTATCGGGATCATGGCATTTCGCAGAACGTGCCTGAAAAGGACCCTTCTTTTCGTAGCTCCCTTCGCAAACGCCGTCCGCACATAGTCCTGGTACATCTCGTCAAGCATTACTGTACGGTAGAACCGCAGGCTGGCGCCCAGCCCGTGAATAACACCCAGAAGACATGGCAGTACGAGGTACGCAAACGACTGAAATCCCCAGACAGGGAACCAGCGGGTAAGATATCCCAGTATGTACTGACCAAGAACAAGCCATACAAGATAGTTAACGCTCATCAGAACCACCGATACCACCACGAAAGACCGGTCTATCAATGAGTTCCTGAAGAAAGCGCATATGAGCGAGAGAACGATCGCCAGAACAAGGCCTACCACGAATATCGGGACGGTCAGGGCAAGGGACGGAAGGATGCCGTCTTTCAGCATTGTGGTCACCTTCTGATTCGTTGAGTGTGATACACCGAAATCAAGGTGGAGAATCTGGTTCAGGTAGAAAACCAGTTGGGAATCGAACATGTGTTTCATCCGCCGCCTCAAACGAATGGATTCAATCTGGACGGTTCCTGCCTGAATCTTGAATACGGAAGCCAGTTTGTCTGTCTCAGATCTTGTTTTGAACTTGATCTTCAGCTGCCGCCATTCGCCTGATTCCAGGTCCGTTGCGGTGATAACACCGCTGCCATCCTGCACTTCAAATGACCCGGCCGAATCTTCGGGTAGATGATACTTGATTATCCACTTGAACGTTTCGTTGGCATTCAGGCTGAAATTAAGCGGAATAGCAAATTCGCCCGGCCCTTTCAGATTGATAACGGCGTCGTCCCTGTTGTATTCGACCCCCTCGACCATTTTCCAGTTGCCCTGGTGCCGTTCGAATTCGCTGTCTTCGTAAGCTCTTGTTCCTGCCCATAGTCCCATGAAAAGCGGCTTGTTATATCCCCTGCGTTCGTCAAATTCCTCAAGCCTCTTTGCCGTCACGTTCTTTCCGAGCTTCGCTGCGCCGGGACTTCCACCCGCCACATTGAATAACAGAAAAGTGATCAATATGACCCCGAAGATTGTCGGAATCATATACAGAATTCTTCTTATTGCGTAATGAATCATAAAAACACGGTAGTTTTTCTATAATTATTCTGCGGAAACCTCTTCCCGCCAGTGCATCTGTCCGTATGTGCGGCGCCATTCTTTCCGGGTCTCAACATCTATCCTGTGGTACTTAACCATGCCGTAAGGAAAATCATGCGGCTTGTAATTCTTCAGCCACGAATGAATCAAACCGTACGACATCGGGTGGTGCATAAAGATCCATGGACAATCCTTTACAACTATCCGTGACATCTTTTTGTAAAGCCTGGTTCGTTCGGGCGAATCCGGCATAGTGGCGATTTCGCGGTACAATTTGTTGAATTCCGAAGAGCTGTAGTTGCTGTGGTTGGGCCCCGGCGAGCTGTTCGGGCCGTAGAAAAGCTGGAGAAAATTCTGCGCATCAGGATAATCCGCTATCCATCCCAGCCGATACATCTGGCATTGTCGCCTGTTAAGCTTCTCCAGAAACTCAGGCCAGTGGTTGTAGCTAGCTTCCAGGATGACGCCGATTTCATTGAAGAAATCCACGAGAAGATCAACCGATTCGCGTGTCTCAGGATTTGCAGCGCTGCCCAGTTCGATGGTCAACCTGAGCCGCTCGTCTGTCTCATTATCAATACCCTCGGGATATCCGGCCTCTGCAAGCAAATCCCCCGCAAGCTTCAAGTTAAAAGGAAACTGGCTGGGCTCCTGAATTCGTCCTTTCACCCCGGGCGGGATCGGGCCCTTGGCGCGGATAATCCGGTTGTTGTAAAACTGAATCCATTTTGCGCTGTTGAAGGCACACGTCAAGGCCTGCCTCAGCTTTCGATTCTTCAGGTCCTTTTTGGGATCGGAAGAGCTTCCCACAACCGGATCGTCCATGTTGAAACCAATGTAAAACACGTCGAGAGTCGGAGCCTTGTAGAGCCGGATGCCCTTTTTGATCAGGCTGTCGGTGAGATTCCGGTCCTGTGTAATAACAGCATCCCAGTTATTGCGGCTGATTCCGGAAGATTCGATGTCACCGGTAACGAACTTGAGCCATGCCGTTGATGCGTCGTCGATAACATACTGGATAATCCGGTCGATAAACGGAATGGGCCTGCCGGCATCGTCGAGCAGGCCTTGCTCGGCATCGCCGGGCTCGCCTTCATCCGGATATTTTTCAATCCTTCCAGTCTCTTCCCATTTCGGATTTCGAACGAATTCAACGCGGTAGTTTCGCCGCCAGTTTTTCAAAACATAGGGACCTGTTCCCACAGGATTATTAATAAAAGTGTCCCCGTAATATTCCACCGCTTCCCGGGGAACGGCGAAGGCATAGTGCATGGCAAGGATCCAGAGAAGCTGGGGATAGGAACGTTTAAGTTTGATCCGAAGCGTGTAGCGGTCTTCTGCTTCAAGGCCCTCAACTTCCATAGAATAGTCTGTAGGACTGTCTCCCCTGGAAGCGTCCCTGAATTTATCGAGGCCCAGGATTTTGTCGCGAAATGCCCAGTACCCAGAGGACTCGCTCTTCAGGTCGGCAACACGTTTTATAGAATAAACGAAATCCGAAGCCGTTAGCTCACGCCCCTTTCCCTCTGTCTCTTTGAAACACGGGTCGTCCTGAAAGTAGATACCCTTGCGGATTTTGAAAGTATATGTCAGCCCATCTTCCGACACTTCCGGCATGGATGCCGCAAGATTGGGTTCAAGCTGATAAGGCCTGACGAGATATGAATACTGAAGCAACCCTTCGTAAATCTTACTGATTGCCCGCGAGGATGAGACGTCTCCTGCCCTCACAGGGTCAAAACCGGGGATCCGAGAGGTAAGGCTGTACATTACCATTTCCCCGCCATTCTCAACTCTTAGATCCTTGCCCCGGCATCCGAAAGAAGAGAGAAGGATGAGGAACGCCATACAGGACGAAAACCGATGCCGGTTTTT
>CAYTRK010000203.1:3323-4493 GCA_964440205.1 uncultured Victivallaceae bacterium | reverse complement strand
CGGGCCTCAACGAACTCTTCTGGATAAGAGAAGATAAGTGGAGATGAGTGGTTTCTCTTTCCGTCAGATTTGACAGAATCTTTGCAATTTCATGACAACGTGGTTTGTGGAAAGTGGTATTTTAAAAGCTGAAATGGGGAAGAAAAGAAGAGAGTTTTGACGGGATTAACACGATTAACAGGATAGGCCGGTGCGCGGGGGGGGCGAATTCGGCGAACGGGGGTTCGCCTCCTACAAAGGGGAGGGAAGAGGTTCGGCGAACGGGGTTCGCCTCCTACAGATTTGGGGAGATGAATGCGGTGAAGACGATGATGAGATTAGGAAGGCGCTAGTATGAAAACATTTTATAGGTTGTTTGGCGGCAGGAAGAAGGCGCGATCGTGTCAGGGATTCAATATCCTGTGTTACACGTTCTACCTTCAATTATTTACGTTCTACGTTCTACTTTCCACATTCTACACACCAGCTCATGCCGAGGTCACCAACCAGTGGGATTTTACTAATGCGCCTAACTATACGCTGGTACCCCCGGACGATATTGAAATTGTTACCAATGCACCGGGGCAGGCGCAGCTTATTCTTCATGCTACCTATTCGCACCAGGCTGATTTCACGAAATATATGGGTACGGGCAGTTCGAGTCAGAACATCCGTTTCGGCCCGCCGGTTAATGTAATGCTCAAGCGCAGCGGCGCTACAACTTTTGAGCCAAACGGCATTTTCGAATCCCGCATTTTCCAGGCCCCCGGCGGCAACAGATGGCAGTACATGAGCGTCAAAGCGTCGAACCTGGATTATGTTGCCGATCCCACCCTGCTGGTATGGTACCGGATGGACAATGACGGATTCTGGGATTATGTGCGAGAGATGCGTTCTGAATCTGTTGGCGTCAATTTTTCTTCAGATGCTAAAGCCGGAGGGTTTGGTGGAAGATTCTATCGCAACCAGAAGGCTCGTGTAGTTGTTTACAATGACCATACAGATTCAATATTCAGGAACAAAGATGCAATAACCATTGCATGTTGGGTGAAACCATTAAATGGCTATACTGACTATCTGCAAAGAATTTTTCATGGAAGATCTCCTAATGATACAATATTTTTAGATATTCGAGATTATCCGGCTGCCGGCTGGGATAGAAGAATAGCGTTTTTTATAAGTGGAACAGGG
>CAYTRK010000203.1:0-3313 GCA_964440205.1 uncultured Victivallaceae bacterium | reverse complement strand
AATAATCCAGAATGCATATGATTATGATCAATGGTATTTTCTGGTGGGAACGTGGGACAGAACTACAGACGGTTTTGCAAGACTTTACATAAATGGGAAGTTAGCTGTGACTGCTTCTGATTCCAGACTCACAGAATTCGATTCATATGCCGGCGGTTGGATTGGGGGTGATCCGGGAAGTTCTCTGTATCATTTTAACGGCATCATTGATGAATTTGCCGCCTGGAACCGGGCATTATCATCAAACGAGATAGCCCGTTTATACAAGGGGTATTATGATTTATACCCTCTGCGTTTCCACGTGCGGGCGGGGGATTCGCCGAGTTCGGTGCTGACGAATGATTTTGTGGGCCCGGACGGGACGACGAACAGTTACTATTTTCAGAGTACTGAGAAGCTTATCAACACAAACAATTTCAATGAGATACACAGGTACGCTCAGTATAGAGCGTATCTAGATGCCAACACGAGCCGGACTCTTTCGCCATACATTGAATCGGTGGGTATGTTCGGGACGAGGGGGGGCGAGTTCGACAATACTCTGTATGATTTCTCCCAGGGGACATTTGTCTCCAACACAACGAACGCGCCGCCTATGGATGGAAGATCGTACCTTGGGTTGGGCAAGGAACCGAACGGCGGGTATTTCACGAACGGGGTTTATCTGTCGCGAGTGATAACAAACAGCGCGGGCTCGTTTTCATGGGACGAAATACGCTGGAGCGTGCCGGGCGAAGAGCTTGACGCGGATGTCAGCGCGGATGATATACCGGGGCTGATCGGATATTATAAAGGAGATAGCGGGTGGGCTGACAGGTCACTCAACGGGCACGGCGGCTCTGCAGGAGGCGGCGTCGACGAAACCGACATGGCAAAGCTGGGAGCGAAATCGGCCGTGTTCAACGGGGCGCTGAACTCTTATGTCGACGGTTTTGGCTATACAAGTATCAGGGCTGTAGAGTTCTGGATAAATAATAATCAGCCGAATGACGCAATAATGTCGTTTGGCATGGAGACCAACGGAGCGACGTCGCTGGTTATCTCGAACAGGACAGTTACGCCGGTGAACTTCCAGCACAAACCGCCGGTGATATACGTCAACGGCAATGAGGCGTCCCCGACTTTGAAATCGGGCTGGAACCATGTAGCGGTGGTATGGCCTTCGAGTATAGATGCCTCGTCAACGGAAATCGGCAGAGTAGGCGGGGATACCATGAGCGGGATGCTGGACGATGTGGCGGTGTACAACAAAAACCTGCCGTCCGGCGAAATAAAAGAACACGTTACGCGAGGCCGGCCGGAAGTTGGCGGCAAGGTGAAATTCCAGGCGCGGGCTTCGGACGACCCGGAATTTACGGGCGTGCCGTTTGTAGGGCCGGGCGGATTGACCAATACGTACCATGTCGGGTCACCCGATACGCTGGACTGCGGAAGCGGTCAGTATTTCCAGTACAAAGTAGTCATGGAAGGCCCGGGCGACCTTACGCCGGGGGTTTCTTCGGTGAGGGTGTCTTACGAGTCTTTTGCGAAGAGCTTTACTGATGATACGCCTGATGAATTCTATGCCGGGTCCATAGAAGATATTAAGGATAATCCAGTATATTACGGAGCAGAAGCCGCGCTCCCGGAGATAAGCGCCCTGGGTCCAAGGAACACTGTTCCCGCGGATTATGCCACCGCCATACTGAACGCATGGCATTTTGACGGAACGTGGGACGATGACGAAGGCACTGGACATGGAACTCCGGCGGGCGGAGTGGGTTTTTCGCCCTCCGCGAAGGTGGGATCTTTTTCGGGCGGATTAGACGGCAGCGATGATGACGTAACGCTTGGGAACTCAACGCTGGGCCAGAACCCGTTCACATTTTCCTTCTGGTTCAAATCCAGCGCGACGAACCAGTGCGGGCTGCTGTCTTCGTACAGCGGGGCGGGCAATCCTTATTTCGAAGTGGCATTAAACAGCGACGGGTCGGCGCGCTCGGCGGGCGATGTTGCCTTTACGGTGGACGATACCTTCAACGGAGCGCAGACCATAGTCTCGCGCAGGTCAGGCTTGAACAACGGGCAATGGCACCAGGTTATTGCCATGCGCAATGATAACCAGATTCTGCTTTATATCGACGGCGACCAGGTGGGGGAAAACAACATAGGAAGCGCATATGGCGACATAGGCGGCGCGTCGGCGGTTGTCGGAAACAGCGGCAAGTCGACTAACATGGCTGGATTTGTGGATGAGGTCGTGTTGTTTGACGGCGCAATTACCCCTGCTGAGGTCGGCAAACTGGCAGGCGCAGGAGCGCAGACCACGCCGCGGAGCGCGGATGTCGGTTTGCTGGTTGGCGAAACAGTTGACGCGGTAACCCCCGCAATATGGGAAGCTTTGGGCTGGAGTATGCACGGCATGTACGGAGCGCAGCTATCCGGCGACGAAGCGGATGTTGTCGGGCTCTGGCATCTTGACGAAGGGGCGGGAAACGGCGCGGCTTTTGACGCATCGCCCAACGGAAACCACAGCAGTTCGCTATCTGGAACGCAGGGGCAGGACGGGCGACGGGGAAGCAGTATCGAGTTTGACGGCGCGGGCCAGAGTATAACCGTGGGACAGCACATCTCGCTGGAACCTACCAATATTACCGCAGAAGCCTGGGTATATCTTGATGCCGTGGAAAATGCCACAGTGATACAAAAGCTTTCGGGAAGCAGCGGTTATTCGTTGGGGACCGACGCTTCCGGGCAGGCCGAATTTCGGGTCGGCAATGGATCGGGTACCATTGCGTGTCAAAGTTACGGTGTGCTGCGCTCGGGAAGGTGGAATCATCTTGCCGGGGTTTATGAGAACCAGGAGCTGCGCGTGTATGTGAACGGTGTGCTGGCCGGGACGGCTACACTTGTCGGCAATCCCATGGCTCATGGCGGGGGTCTGAGTATTGGCTCGGACGGCGCGGGGAACGATCTTGACGGCAAGGTGGATGAGGCGGCGGTCTTTTCCAGGGCTTTGCGCGCGGACGAAATCAGCGACCATTACCAGGCAGGCGTGGTGCGGCTGGTTGCTCAGGCGCAGACCTGGGATCCCAATGCGGCTTCCGGCTTTGTTGGACCGGGCGGAAGCAACAGTCAGTATTTTACGCAGTGGTATGGAGTTGATACTGAGGATGATATCCCGCTTGGCCGTTACCTGCAGTACCGTATGCGACTGGAGACGGAGGACGCCAGGTATAATCCTGTGTTCAGGGGCATCAGCATAGACAGTTCAAGATATGCCAGCGACAATCCTACCGTGGAGCCAACCGAAAGCGCCGCGATATATTTTCCA
>CAYTRK010000202.1:0-4559 GCA_964440205.1 uncultured Victivallaceae bacterium | reverse complement strand
ATCTCAAAAATGTAGCGTAGAACTGTCTACCCACTTTCTTCGTTTACACCCTCTTCGGCAATTCGCTTTGAGTCATATCGCTTGTAGTAATACAATTTGATAAGATTCTGCTGTTTCTGCTTCAGTTTCTTTATGCACTCGGTAAGGCGGCTTTTTCTTTGCTCGAGCGCATCACAGCGTTCGTCAATTTCAGTATCAAAAGTAGCTACGTAATCCCGGAACTCGGAGAATCGGTTCTTTTTCCGTGCATGCTTCGCCCAGTAATTCGCGGTTAAATTGCGAGTTATGGTTCGAAACCAGGGCATAAAGGGGCGTTCAGGATCATAGCTGGACAGATGCCTGTAAATCTGGAACATGACATTTTGGGCCATGTCTTCGATATCCTTTTCCGGGATACCGCGTAAATGCAGAAGGGCGAAAAGAGGATCATGAAGGGATCTTGCGAGTTCCTCGGTGGCATTCAGATCCCCGGTCTTAGCCTCGATTGCGAGCTTGTTAATTCTTGAATCGTCAGTAGTTAACATGGCATCAATCGAAGGTTAAAAGTTCTTTTACGACTATATCAGTTATAAGCGCCCTGCCTAGTCTGCATTTTACTGTCAGAAGTGGCGGGGATTTCTGTTCAATAAGGAGGTGAAACAGTAGTTTGTCGTCCAGATAAAATTTGGAACTGTGTGTGATGGATTCACCGGCGTTATGCTCCGGAAGATAAATGACCTTCTTGTGTCCCCATTGTTTGTTGCGCAAAAGCGCTCGAAACAACCGGCTTTTATTCTTTCTGTTGTATGGTATCTCAAAGTTTTCGAAATATGTGGACATAATTGAGAGTTTAGCACCTTCAGGGTAATATATATCAAGGGTTAAGAGGAAGCCCTTGTCAGGCAGATGGAAGTTTTTGGGAACCAAGGAAGGCTGGCCTTCGGGGCGCTTTGATGCACCTTTTACTTGCATGCAACCGGTTGTCTGGCCATCGCGTTTGACTTGTTTCCATGTCGCAAGAGAAGACATATCACCAGGGTATGTCGAAATGTTGCCGTCTTTGTCAACCAGCGCCGCTTTCCACTTGGAAAGATCCGATTCAAAATTGTCCTGGAAAATTATATCCCCTTCAACGGTCATATCCGGCTTATAATCCAATTTCAGCATTTGTTTGCGGTTCTTATGCATCATGGCGCACTCGCTGGCGCGGACATCAATAATTTCGTCGCGAGCCTTTGCCGCAAAACGCACATGTCCTTGTTCAACTCTCAGCCTGGTGTTGGACGGGTCCGCAAACATAATCAGCCGCGTGCCCACGATTCGAGACTCGGCAATGTCCGTCTCGATAACAATATTCTTTGATCCCGACAGATGTTCATCAAGGTTGGCGGCAAGACGCCCGCTTTCCAGTCTCAAACGATTTGCGCCAGCCAGGGTAAGACGTCCGTTTTCGCTGAGAGTCATGTCAAAATTACGCGATTCATCTTCCAGGAAAATGTGGCCTGAGCCTTTAACATGAACCGTGTCTCCGTACCGGACCAATACACCGTTTGTCGCTGGCAGGCTTTTACCGTCACGCTCCAGGAAAGTTTCGGGATTTCCTTCAATATTTGAAATTCTGAGAATTACTTCTGGTGTTGACTCTCTGGAAAGTTGTAGCGTGCCAATGCCTAGAACCAGCAGTAAACTGGCCGCAATCGCCAGGGGCGCGACCCATTTCAGGATGCCCGACCGTTTTTTCTGTTGCTGGATTCTGAGGCTTAAATCGTTTGTGAATGCTTCGGTTCCCGTGCTGTTTGTTATTTTCTCCAGAAAACCCGAAACAAATTTTTCTTTGCTGGATCCTCGCGCCAGCAGAACAGCGTCGAAGGCGGCCTCGTCGAGCAGCGCTTTTCTGAATTCAGGATTTTCCTGCGCGGCTTCGATTACTGCCGATTGAGTTGCGTCATCTGCAGTGCCTTCCAGGCATTGCTGCAGCGCATCTTCAAAAACTCTGACATCCATAATAATCTGTTCCTTGTCCCTGTTTGTCAGTCATTGCTCCGACGGTATAATCAAATCAAACACACATTAACCCTGATCTCACATGGTTACAAAAACTTAATCAACTTCGTTCCATGCTCCATAAGTTCACATTTGAGGCGCCAGCTCCGGAGAATCAGCCATTTTCGGGATCCGGTCATAATCTTTTGCGCGGACTTCACAAGGTTTGATCGCGTAGCCCAGCGGGTAGCCGATCAGCAATGTTGTATTAACAACGCCTCCAACCCGGAACGTCTCAAAATCCCATTGATAGTCAGGAGATTGCAGCGATGCGGTCATATCGTGCAATTCGGTTTCAGTATACGAGCGAAATGCGGAAACCAAACCGTCCCAGAGAATAGCCAGGGGAATCACGGGGACAATATAGGTCCAGAAGAAGCGTGACAAGTCGAAAGGACGGATGAACGGCGTCAAAGCCATGACAATGACCGGAGTAAATAACATAGACAGGATATCCAGTGGACTGCGGCGAGTATGTTCAAAAATGGCAATGCCGGTTCCCTTATTGAATGCGTTTTTCAGAATATTTTTCGCCTGATCCGGCGAAAAGTGATGGAATCCCGCAAACAAGGTACGGAATCCCTGTAGATTTTCAGGGACATCACGCGCATCCACAGGTGTGCTGACATGGTCAAATCCAGCATTGTTTTTCGTCAGATTCTGGTATGTGGAGGGGTGCGGAGCAATGTCGGTAAGTGTTATACGGCAGGCAGCATTCTGTTCGTTTTCAATTTGATTTAGAACAGGCTCCATATGTGTTCCGCTACCGGAACACAGATCAACGATATTTCGACAGCCGATTTGCCGCATTGCATGGCCAAGTTTTGAGATTGCCGGTCGGTAAAGTCCGAGAATCCGATTTGCAGCGCTTAGATACTCCGTCTCCATTCTTTTAAACCGCACCGGCCACCAGCTCTGATCCATAAGCTCGAACATATTTAATCGCTTCAAAACAAGCACCTCCTTTAACCTGCTATACAATGGAGGGCAAGGATTGTGACTTTTTTCAAAAAAAACTGACAACTCAGCTTTTCTATTTATGAGTAAAGTACTGCAAATACATGTCACGGGTTATACAAAGGCAGGTATAGTAAAGACTTACAAATATCTTTCGTGACATCTCTTAGAAAGACCGCAGAATTTTCTTGCCAATTCTATGTCACTTTCAGGCTTTAAAACTGAATAGTATAATAAAAAAGGGAAGGATTTATGAAAACAGAACGACCGATTTCAATCAATAACAGTCTGGTACATGGAATCTGCAACTACTCCTGCCGTTTATGTTCGGTCAACAAGCCGGAATATTGTGGTCCTAAATCCTTTCAGGAGAAGCATATAACTGAATCTTTGATCTCCCGCATCAAGGATGCTGCTGCATATGGTATCCATGTTCGCTATGTTGCTAATGCAGGGGATGGCGAACCCACGCTTCATCCGGATTTCGCCGAGCGTATGGGCATGTTCGGGCGAATGCTTAAAGAGTGGAACGCGCCAGTTGATCCTCCCGAAGTTTCTGTTGTTACGAATGGAGAACAACTTTCAAAGCCGGGTATCCTGGATGCGGTGGCTGAGAACGGACTTAGTCTTATTGTTTCGTTTCCAACGCCTGATCCCGAAGCCTATGGGGCTGTAATGGTGGGCGAACCGCGTCGAGGTGAAAGACTCCTGCAAAAAGTGGTTCCAAGCCTGGAGAGAGCCATGGCAAAAGCTGCCGAAGGTAAGCTTTCAAAATTGTATTTTCATATTTCTCCTCCGGAACGCGAGATTGTCCGTCGCGATTTTGACAAGACAGTTACCTTCCTGACAGATATTGCCCGCAAAAACGGTCTGGAGAATATTGAAATGATCATGTTCCCGTCCACAAGCAACCGTTCAGGGTCGGTTCGTAACCGACTGAGTGGTACAGACATGTATAGGGATTTGTTTAAGCGGTTCGACGGCAAAGATCTAGACGGTGTTACAGTACACATGAAAATGGTTGTGGATCGATTTTTGAAAGGATTCAGCGAGATTGCTGATCTGGTTCGGTCGTTTCGCTTTCCCTGCCTGTGGAATGCGAATCTATTCATTGGTCCTGACGGATCGTCGATATGCTGTAACGATCAGTCTATTCGCAATCCCATGGGTTCGATACAAGACCAGAGCATAGAGGAATTAATGGAGGCTAAGGAGAATTACTGGCCACGAAAAACCTGTCTTGGTTGCGACCAGCGCCCGGAAAAAATGTTCGGGACACCGTCGGCCTGTTTGTTCGGGCTTGCGGCCAGGATGCGAATGAAATTCGCTTCAGCGCCGAAAGACAGGGCGCCTTCCCAATTGCCTGAAAACTCGCTGGTTTTATCTGATTTATCATGAGCCTGAGGTTCTGGTAAATCGCGAATGAAAAGAATGAAAACTGGGAAGATCGCTTGACGACTACGAAATACGATCCACATTCGCTAAAGCTACGGCGGACATGAGAGATGTGCTCCCAATCGTCTGCCCCTAGTCGTCGCCGTAGTCGTCGACCGAAATGGACAGGAAAGCGGGGGAGAATC
>CAYTRK010000201.1:0-4592 GCA_964440205.1 uncultured Victivallaceae bacterium | reverse complement strand
CTTTGCCCGTCTTCTTGCCCTCCGACCCTTTTCGGACAGGCTTTAACTACGAAAGGCGCTAAAAAAAACGCGAAAAGGGGAAGGGATGTGGGAGGGGGATGTGGGACGTAGAACGTAGAACGTGGGACGTGAGGGGAGAGGAGAAGAGGGGGAAACTTTAACTACGAAATTCTCTAAAAGGCGCGAAAGGGCAGCAGGTTGGAGAACAACGTGCTGTACTTTTGGGAAGAAGGGGAGAATATCCAATGATGAACACGGAATGTTCAATGATCAAGTGAAGAGGAAGAAGAGCCACGTCAGCGATGATATCGCTAAGTGGCGACTTGCTACAGGTTCCATTGGTCGTAACAGACTATTTTTTCCAGGTGAAACCTGTTTTTGGGTTTTGGTTGGTCGGCGGGGTAGCCTAGGGCCATCAGCTCAACAACGCGGACATCGTCGGGGATTCCGAGTATTGATTTGACCTGGTCCTCGTAGAATGAACCAATCCAGCATGTGCCGAGGCCTTCTTCGACAGCCTGAAGCGCCATATGTTCCATAGCAATGGCCACGTCTATGGGGTATGCAGCCTGTCCGCAACGCATGACGTAATCGGCCTGGGTCGCGCAGCAGGCAATGACTATCGGGGCTTCACCTACAAACGGCTGATTGTTGGCGGCAGGTTGAAGCTTTTTGATGGTTGCGGGGTCCTGGACGACTACAAACCGCCATTCCTGCATGTTCTTCGCGGACGGAGCCAGCCTGGCGGCTTCCAGAACTGTGTTGAGTTTCTCTTCCTCAACCTTGTTCGGGCTGTAGTTTCTGACAGAATATCGCTGTGGGATCTGTTTCAGTAAAGACATTGTTGACCTCCTATATTCAGCAAAAGTTGGGACAAGATGCGAGGATCCTCCCTGACGACTACTTACTCAGGGTTTCGAATACCAGCGCTGCCCTGCCCCACCCGGGGCGGCCTGAAAGAGAGCTTATTGTACACTTGACCAGCAGCCAGGCCGGCCGTTGCAGATCCTTTCCGCTGTACCCTGAACCCTCCGCAGCTTTTATCATGTCAAATATTTCGGAAACCGGCAACGTATTCAGGGTGACTTCTTTTCTGATCAGCAGCCACCCTTCCTGCTTTGTCCGGCTGACAGATCTTACCTGAGGGTCTTCATCGCCCTCCACAACCTTTTCGACAATGGTCTCAAGGGGGACCGGTTTGTTGGCTGCCAGAGCGCTCATTGCTTTCTTCGAGGCAAGATAGGGTGATATTTTCTCTTCCAGTTGCCGCAGTTCTTCCATATAGCCCCGTTTCCTCTCAAGTCTTTCAGAGATCCGATCGACCCTTGCCAGCGTACCCATGGTCCAGAATGCGCCGATAAAAAGAAGCGCAACACCGCCGACCCACAAAACAGCAATAAGATGCAACCTGTTGCGCATCACTGTCTCCCCTTCTTATTGTTAACCGGCAATGCGCTCATTCTGTTTGCCCCTCTATAAGGAAGCCAATCCTTCCGCCTTCGAATTTTCCAGATTGTCCCTGGATTTCGGATTTATACCCTTTGCCTTCCAGATACTTTCGCAAAGACACGGCTGCGCCGAGCAACGGGGCTGTGCCCTTCATCTCAATGTTGCCGGGGGCAATAGACAATGAATCATATTCAAGATCTTTTTCCGCGCCGAGCTTCGCCGCTGAATACACAACCGGGCTTATTGATTCGCGTCTTTTCATCTTGAAAAAAGGCTCCAGCCTGCCGATACGGGCCAGTGTTTCGGACCGCACCTTGTTCTGGGCATCGTCCCCAAGAGCCTGAATGCTGTATCCCATAAGTTCGGTGCGCATAGCCTTAAGTTTCGAGTCCATGGCCGTTTCGCGTCTGGCAGCAAGTTCGGATACTGCAATGTTAACTCCGCACAGAAGAGCGCCCGCCAGAGCCAGCGCCACTCCGCCAATCCTGGTCCGGGTTGCGGCCTGCTTTGCCACGTCAGGATGCTCAAAGGCCGCCGTCCTGAGGTTGCAGCGAAGCGGGCCCTCCTCCAGCGCGCGCTGCGCCATTCCTCGAGCAAGAAAGCCGGCCGGTTGATTGAGAACCTCAACCCGAGTCCCGCTGCCGCTGAATTCCTGTCTGACACGGTTTGCCGCCTCGTTCTCCTGCAAGCCACAGCCGCACAGCAGCAACTGCACCGAGGCGGATGAGTCCCGGCTGCCTGTAAGGCCGTCCGCGGATTCCTCTCCCGGAGCGCCTGATTTATTAAGCGTGGAGGCTGTCGCCTTTATAATGCGACGGATATGCGCCATGTCGGACGGACGTATGTTGTACGAGCCAATGTAATCTCCGCCACTGCCAAGCACAAGAGTCCAGTTCCGGCTTCCTATCTGCAAGACTGCCCTTATTTCCGCGTCATTTACATCCGGGCGCTCGATAATACTCTGCGTCCATAACGCGAGTCCTTCATGGTCAAGAATAACCGGGTCCGCACCCTCGTCTGTCAGCTCCCGGAGTGTGGACTCAATGTCGCTGCTTCGAGCCGCAACACCCAGCGCGGATGTTCCCTCCGGCTCCCGACTGAATCCGATAAAAACGTAAACACACTCTTCTAGAGGAAACGGCAGCTTGATGTCGAGCAGAGTAGGTAGAACTTTTTCGGCCTTGCTCCTCTTTTCAAAAGGAGCAGTGAGTCGACAGGTCACGGCTTCACGGACGTTTACCAGCCCGGTCACCACTGAATTTTCATCGAACGGAATTGCCTGACTAAGCGGCATGGGGTCGGGGTCGGTCTCGATCCCGTGTCTTGTGCGGGTCGCATTGAAGACAACGAAACCGCCGTCTTCCCCGCCGTCGTCGGGCGGCAGGCCGAAATCGCGACGTCTGCCAATTACGCAGCAACGTCGCGCTGTCGAATATTTTTCCCTGCTATCTGTCATCGTATTCCAATCATTCTTCGGCATATGGCCGACTTCTTCATTACAAATAAAGTTTTACCCGAAAAAACGGCATCGGCCAAGTTTTTTGCACAGAATGCATTCCGGGTTGTGTGGAAAGGGGAAGGGCCGTGGAACGTGGGATGTGGCCCCGATCATTCGACCCCAGTCATGCGACGGGGCAGGCGGGGTTGGCTTCGCCAAGAAGGGGGAGAGGGGGAGCGCAGACCGGGTAAGCAGGTCGGGTAAGTGTATCCGAGTAAGAGGAGCGATTAAGTGTACGGATTCAGACACTTAACCGCAATTCTTAACCGCCACCCTTGCTCGGATACGCTTAAACGATCAACTTGCAGCGATCACTAAACAAAAAGTGACAACTTTAAATCAGGACTTGACCGGAGAAGAGGGGAACTACGAAAGGCGCTAAATGACGCGAAATTGCATTAATTTGAATTCTATCGCTGGGCGATAGGAATCAAATTTCTGCAAAAGGGTTGGATGGGAAGTGGAGAGGGAAGAAAAAAAGGGGGACTGGGGACGCACGAAATGAAAATTGCTGAGAATAATTGATTTGGCTGGAAACAGGAAGGCGGTTATAGTTCACTTCAGGCGTTGGTGTTTAATGAAGACCTTTACCATAATAATACAATTACTCCTCTTTCTCACGAGTCATGCTTTTTCGCAGGCCGAGCCGGAGATACGCAGTAATTCTCCGCAATCGCAATTCCAGGATGCGTTCGAAATTCTCGTCAAAGCCGACAAGGCTCGCGACAGCGGTTCTTACATCAAAGCGGTCGAGCTGTACGGTAAGGCGCTTAACGCATATTCTGAATTCGGCGATAAGCATCCGGGCTGGAAACCGGAGCTGACCAAGTTCCGCCGCCGCTATTGCAGCAATCAGATCGACTCAATAAGAAGGGAAATGGAATCCGGTGGAGCTTCACCAACCAAGCCAGTGGAAACCAATGACGTTGAAAACCACGTAATAAGCAGCAACAGGAAGCTGGAAATTCCGTCGAATACTGACGTACAGCGCGAAAACTATGGAAAGCGGGCAAACGCCAGAGCGAGAGAACTGCTGAACGGCGGTCAGATCAAGAAAGCCCACGACATTCTTTTCCAGAACCTGCAGGTGAATCCGGACGACACACAGACGAGGTTTCTGCTGGGAGTGATCCACTGCCGAAGAAAGAAGTATGATAACGCCGTCCACCTGCTGGAGCCGCTCACGGAAGAAGTTCCGGAACTGGCGCCGGCACATGTCGCGCTGGCCGCGGCATACGCCGGGGCAAACAGGCTGGCCGCGGCAGAAGCTGCTCTTGCCACTGCGATCGAGAAGAACCCATCCCTGGCCGAAGCGCATTATAATATGGCGCTTGTCCAGATGCAGAAGGAGGAGCCGGATGCAACGGCTGCCAGGAAACATTACGCAAGATCGGTGAAGGTTGGCGGGAAACGCGACAGGGAATTGGAAAAGGAACTACGGATTGGGGAGGACGGAGTACGGTCGACGGAGTGAAGGGGGAAGAAAGTAGGAGGTGGGACGTGGAATGTAGAACGTGGGACTTGAGGGGAAAAGAGAGGAAGAGAATATCTAATATCCAATGATGAACACGGAATGTTCAATGATCAAGGGAAGAGGAAGAAGAGCCACGTCAGCGATGATATCGCTAAGTGGCCACTTGCCGCA
>CAYTRK010000200.1:0-4597 GCA_964440205.1 uncultured Victivallaceae bacterium | reverse complement strand
CTGCAACCTCCTGATCCGTAGTCAGGTGCTCTATCCAATTGAGCTACGGGTACACTTGTGAAACGAAACAGTCATGTAAAATACATTACTGGCAGGGCTTTTCAAGTCTTGATTCAATCAATTCCTCAATTGACTTCGCCAGGACGCCAGAGGAAGCTTGTGTCGGCAACTTTGCCGCCCACAAAAACAACGCCTTCCGACTCCAGCATCGCTTTCTTCTCTCTCAGCTCTTTGCCCTTCATTTGCCCTCTGAATCCGCCCAGGCTGAGGTCGGACGCCACCACGCGGTGACAGGGAATCTGCGGGGCAAAAGGGTTTTTCTTCAAGGCCTGGCCCACTGCCCGCGCAGAGTGGCAGTCAACAAGACGCCTTATATCGCCGTAAGTTGTGACTTTTCCTTTTGGAACTCTCTTTACCGTTTCATAGACACGAGCTTCAAATTCCGTAGTCATATGTTTCAGCCGCGTTCTCCATCAGGAGGCGAATAGAAACGCGTAGTCGGGTATGCCAGCGATATGTCATCGTGCTTTGCAAAAGCCAGGAGAACAGCTTCCCAGATGCTTTGCTCGGAACCCCGCCGTTCCCGGGGTTTCACTATGTATCGCATAGTCAAAAGTACTCCGCTATCCTTGACTGTAGTATATACTATTGGCGTCAAGTATTCAAAGTAGATCAGGTACCTCATTGCCGCGCGTCTTATCTGCTTCTGCGCCCCTTCGGAGAGGTGTCCGGCTTTATCGTTGACGACATCAAGCAGTATCTGCTTAGCCTTCTGCCAGTTGCTTTCGAAAGTGATCAGAACCGGAATTTCATGCCATATGTATTCAAACCCGGTCTCGTAATTGCATATCGGTTCGCGCAAAGCCTTGCTGTTGGGAACGTGAACAATCCGCCCGGTGCTCTGGTCGCTTGCCACCCAGTTTCCGATTTCGATCATGCTGAACTGCAGCATGCGGGTGTCAACTACATCTCCGGTAACCGTGCCGATCTGAATCCGGTCGCCAACCTTGAAGGGACGTCTCCATAGTATAAAACCCCATCCCGCCAGATTGGCAATGGTATCGTGCATGGCCACCGCAAGGCCGGCGCTGACAAGCCCCAGGAATTGTGCTATCGAACCGAAACCCTTGATCCAAATCCTACCCACAATAAGCACGCCGATGATTGTATAAGTGTACATTACCATGCGGCGCACATGGTACAGCCTGGCTGAATCCTCCGTGCGCTTCTTTGCGATAGATAGTGTAATCACGCGCAGAAGCCACAGGATCAGAAGAATAAGAACCGATAAGATCAGCTTCACGGTCACCGGCTCACTCAAATAGTCGATAATTGCCCTGTTCATTTTGTTCCTCCGTTCTGCTGTCTGGCCCGATCTGTTTGATCTGTCTTAACATATCCCCACTCCCTGAGTCTGCCTATGGCATAGTTGTATTGCTTGCCGGAGTTCCTGTTCTTGCAATATCTAAGGTATTCATGCGCAGCCATCTTGCGGCGCTGCATTTTTTCCAGCGACAATCCCTTGTAGAAGATCGTATTATCGTTGCCTGGCAAGAGTCGCTCGTAACGCGAAAACTGCTGAAAAGCCTCACTGTACTTTTGGGCCTTTAAATTTGCCAGGCCGCTGATGTGGTGCGCCTGAGGCTCTCCTGGATAGGCCTGCCCCGCAAGATCCGAAAAGCGGATAGCTTCTCTGTACTGCTCCTTTGCGATCTGGCACTTGGCCATCAGTAGCAGGCCTGCATAGTCGTCGGGCTCATTTTTGAGAGCTGTTCTGAATGCTTCTTCCGCGTCAGCATACTTGCTCTTCCGCACAAGAGCCTCGCCTTGCTGTAGTTTCTTTATTGCTGCGGTCTTTGCTCGAAGTCCGGCAATGTTGTCCATGTAGCGTTCTCTGCCTTTGTCAAATTCCACGCTGTTTCCGTATACAGATTCGGATCTGTCGCGGGCGGTACGATATCGTTCCTTCGAAAGGGGATGCGTTGCAAACAGGAGTTCGACCACTGAGGGTTCGTTACGATTGAGGCGCATAAAGACTTCCATTAACTCAAACATCCCCGAAGCCGGATAATTCGCCTTCACGGCATACTGCATGCCGGTTTGGTCGGCCTGTCGTTCGTGTTCCCGGCTGTAGCGTGACAATAGAAGGTTGGCCCCGATGGCGCCCAGCCCCGCGCTCAGTTCCGCGTACTCGCTCTCTTCATGTTCAAGATACGCGGCCAGCGCTATGACCGCCCCGGTCGCCAGAAGTCCTTTTGTCTGGCGGGAAGAAGAGTGCCGGTGATTAACATGCGCAAGTTCGTGCCCGATTACAGCAGCAAGCTCAGCCTCGTTATCCATAGCAATCATCAGGCCTCGAGCCAGTCCAACGCTTCCGGCAGGAAACGTGTAGCCGTTTACGACCACGGTGTTGAGAACCCTGAAGTTATAAGGCATTTGAGGGCGGTGCGTCAGCTTTGCCATTCGCTGGCCGATCCCGGACACATAGGCATTAATGTCACCGTCCTGCACCGCGCCGTAGTCCGCAGAAAACTGGTGAGGCGACCACTTCTGATCCAAAGCAATTTCATTTTGCTCGGAAACAAACATAAGCTGTTTGCGCCCCGTAACAGGGTTGGTGGCGCAGCCGGTTGCGACTGCACATGTAGTTCCGCCCGCAAGAAAGAGGAATTCCCTCCTGCTGAAATCCATACGTTTCCATCCTTTCAGAATTTGCTCGACTTGAACAGTTCCATATGCGATTCATATTCTAATATGAAGAGTCCCGACTTCTCCAGTATGAAAATCGTTATAATCGACGACGACCCGATGGTGCTCAAGAGCATTGAGGCATCCCTCGAAGATTACGGTTGCAGCATCAAATCATTCAAAGAACCGGCGAAGGCGGTTAAATGGATGGACAGTAATTCGGCGGACATAATCATAAGCGACATCTGCATGCCGGAATTCGACGGTTTTCAGGTGCTCAAGCATGTGAATAGAACCCAGCCGCATGGCGATCTCATTTTTATAACGGCTCATGGCCAGATGGATACTGCCATACGCGCTCTCAGGGAAGGAGCTTCGGACTTTTTCGAAAAGCCCTTCACGGCAACAGCTCTCAAGGCGGCAGTCGAGCGTACCAGGCGTTTCAGGGCCGTAAAACAGGAGAGCGAACTTCTTACCCGGCAGGTGGACATTCTCAGGAAGGAACTGGAAACGCGCGATGACGGCGAAGCGATGCTGGGGGAATCCGAGCCCATACGCCGGGTTGCCAGAGACATAACTGACTTCGCGTCCACCGACGCGACCGTCCTGATAACCGGAGAAAGTGGGACAGGCAAGGAACTCGTCGCGCGCGCAATACACAAGGCGAGTTCGCGAAAAGACGAACCGTTTCTGACGTTGAACTGCGCATCAATCCCGGGCGACCTGTTCGAATCGGAAATGTTCGGCCATAAAAGGGGGGCATTTACTGGCGCTGTGGAAAACCGTGACGGATATGTCAGCGGCGCCGAAGGCGGGACCCTTTTTATGGACGAAATCGGAGACCTGCCCTCCGCTTCCCAGGCAAAAATATTGAGGCTGCTTGAACAGAAAACATACATACCGGTAGGGGAAAACCGCGAGCGCACTGCCGACGTAAGGATAATTGCCGCAACAAATAAGGATCTGAAAGACCTTGTGACCAGGGATGAGTTCCGGGAAGACCTATTTTACAGACTCAACGTCTGTTCTATTTTTGCGCCTCCGCTTCGAAAAAGAAAAGAGGACATCCCTCTTCTGGCTCTGTACTTCATCCTGCGTTTCTCATCAAAAATGGGGCGCGATATAGAAGGCATTGATGAAGGTGCGCTGCGGATACTGACAGATTACGACTATCCGGGGAATATCCGTGAATTGCAGAATATAATAGAAAATGCAGTTATCCGCTGTCACCATACGGGAGTTCTCTCTAAAGAAGATCTGCCGTCACTCCCGGAACTCAATGTTTCCGCGAAGCAAGCAAGCTCAGAGGACTGGCCCATGGAGACGGTCAACTTCGAAACGGTAGAACGAAAACTCTATTCCGAAGCGCTTTCCCGCAGCGACAACAATGTCTCGGCTGCAGCGCGCATTCTCGGCCTTTCCAGGGGCAGATTCAGAAGGCGGCTGGCGGCCCTGAACATGGAAGCGGGACAGGAGGACGAGAATAGCAGGCCGTGAGCGGCCACCGTGGCCGGTCACGCACACCTCACGGGCTATCCTGACCTGCGCAAAAATCACTGCAAGGACTCTTGTCGAGCAAAAATACGCTCAAAAATTCGAGCATCTTCGCCTTTTTACGGAGTTTTATCCCGTTTTGTGAAAATTGGCATACCCCCTGCTTTTCTCTATTGCGTCCCTCAGCTGGACAGGTAAGAAAGGGCTTCACAAAATAGCTGTAGCGGTAAACTTTGACAGCTCCCGGTCCAATGAAACCTGCCTGGCTGAAGGGCTTTTTTTTACCCCGCATATCTCACAGAATTTCGTAGCGAGAGCGTGGAGAGCGCCGCTGCGGGGGCGCTAATTGGTGAAACGCCGAAGCAGCCGTATAGACATACTGCAATCTGGCGTTTTGTCAATTCGTGCCGTCGCA
>CAYTRK010000199.1:0-4619 GCA_964440205.1 uncultured Victivallaceae bacterium | reverse complement strand
CCCTAGTCGTCGCCGTAGTCGTCAACAGAAATGGACAGGAAAACGGGGGAGAATCGGGCATCTGCTCTAACCACCGGCCAAATGGTCAGATAGATAAAAGCCCGGATTTGTTGCCAAAATCGGCACAGGCATGGGAAAAAGCTGATGAAAAATCTTGGAGTAATAGCCAACACTGATAAGGAAGATGCGCCGCGCGTACTGAGCAGGCTGTCCGAGAAAGCCAAGGAGCTTGGGATAGCTCTTTTCTCCAACAAAGAGACCGGCGCACTGATCGAATGCTGTGATATCGTGGACGTTGATACGATGTCCAGAAAAGCCGATGCCGTGCTTGCGCTGGGAGGCGACGGAACGGTTCTTCGCACCGTGCGGCTTCTGGCCGGAGGCGACATTCCGGTAATGGGAATAAACATCGGCGGGCTGGGGTTTCTGACCAGTGTTTCCCAGAAGCAGTTGGATGAGGCGCTGGAATGTATTGCGTGGGATAACTATTCGATTAGTTCGAGGTCCGTGATCGAATGTGCGGTCCGCCGTAATGGTGAAGAACTGGCTAGATACCGGGCGCTCAACGATGTAGTCATCTCCACGGGAGGATCTCTGCGGGTGGTGACTCTTGACGTGTCGGTTAATAATGAAAGCGTGACATCGTATATTTGCGACGGTCTTATGATATCAACTCCCACCGGCAGCACGGGCCACGCTCTTTCCGCCGGAGGTCCTATCATCATTCCTGAAACAAAGGCCTTCGTTATTGCGCTTATCTGTCCGCACACCCTGAGTTCAAGACCTCTGCTGGCGCCGGATACTAGCGCCATCAGTGTCCGGGTGACCAACTCTAACGAGGAGGTTCCGTTGTCTGTTGACGGACAGGTAGGGCATTCGCTTAAAAAAGGCGACACAATCGAAACCCGAAAAAGCCGGGAAACCGTCAGATTTCTCCATCTTCCGGATTACAGCTATTTTTCGGTGCTCCGCCAGAAATTGAACTGGAGCGGCCGAAACGTATAGCCTGATAGAACTCTCCTACTCCGCAACAGGACTGGACCTGAGGGCGGCTTCGTAGACTTTGCGAACCGGCGTTTGCTGTTCGCCTGCGATTCGTGCGCAGTCTTCGTATTCCGGCGACCAGGTTACATCTTCGCCGCAGAGTGTCCCGATCTTTATCTTGACTGGTCCATAACGGGTTTGGACCGCATGCGTCCGCCTGGCAAGTGTTGTTCGGCTTACTTCGTATTCGCGAATTCCGAAGGTGGTTGTCTCTCTGAAAATCAGTTCCTTTATCACTGCCGCATCCGCCGGTCTTACAAGGACGGAAAGAAGCGTTCCGGGACGTTGTTTTTTCATCTGGGCCGATGTAAAAAAGACATCCAATGCGCCGGCTTCAAATAATCGGGATGCCAGTGAGCCAAGCAATTCAGGAATCGTATCGTCAATATTGGATTCCAGCACAATACAGTCCGATGGTTCATGCTCATTCTTTGAGGCCGTTAAAAGCGAAATTCTCAGAACGTTCGGACGCGCGGAAAGTTTTTTTGATCCGAATCCATGACCGGTTTTGCTGATACTTAGCGCTGGGGCCGCAGATGGCAGGAGCTTTTCCCATGTTGATAACAGCGCTGCTCCCGTAGGGGTCACAAGTTCAGTATTCTCTTCGGTTTGGATTATCTCATGATTCCGAAGCAGCAGGGCAGTGGCTGGAACCGGCACAGGCAGAAGGCCATGCGCGGCCTGTATGGTTCCGCGTCCGACGGGCAGGGGGCCGACTGTAACCATTTCGATTTTGAGGCTCACAAGACAGAAACACGAGCCGACGATATCAATAATCGAATCTGTTGCCCCTACTTCGTGAAATGTCACCTTTTCAGGGGTTGTGTCGTGCACTGACGCTTCGGCCTCAGCAAGTTTGCGGAATACCTGGAGGCTTGTATCCTTGATTTTCGAGTCAATGCCGGACTTTTCGAGAAGATCTTTAATATCCTCAAAAGTGCGGTGGTTGTGATGATGGCCTTGATGATCTATTTTTACATCAATGCCTGTTCCGTGCAATCCGTTCTGCTCGACCTTGCGCGGCACAAGTTCAAAGTGTTCGATATCAAGCTGTTTGACGGTAGATATCAGCTCATCAACGTTTACTCCGAGGTCGAGAAAAGCTGAGAGAATCATGTCTCCGCTTGCCCCGCCGACGCTGTCGAACCTGGCTGTGATCGAATGGTTACTCATGACTCTCTTGCTTTCCCACGGCGGTCCTGTTAATGATTGCCGCCGCGGCGCCGCCGCCGAACCCGTTGTCGATATTTACAACACTAATTCCCGGGACGCATGAGTTGATCATGGTGAGCAATGCCGAAACACCCTTGAATGAGGCTCCGTATCCGACGCTTGTGGGCACCGCAATAACCGGCTTGTCGATAAGCCCTCCCACAACAGAGGCAAGCGCCCCCTCCATTCCTGCAACAACCACAACCGCGTTGGACTGATTCAGCGTATCAACATGATTCATCACCCGGTGAAGACCGGCGACTCCAACATCAAAGATCTTTTTGACCTGAGCGCCCATGCGCTCGGCAGTCAGCGCCGCCTCCTCGGCAACATGGATATCCGAGGTCCCTGCGCAAATCACGGTTACCAGCCCCACGGGTCGCGGGGCGGGGGACACATCAACAGTAATCGCGTTTGCCTCCGAATGCCATTCTGCCTCCGGTATCGTGGCGCGCACCGTTTCGAATTTTTCCATGGTGGCCCTTGATGCCATGGAATTCTGTCCAGCCTTCTTAAGGGAAAGCAGTATTGAAACAATTTGTTCCGCGCTCTTGCCGGGGCAGTAGACAGTCTCGGGCGCGCCGCAACGGTTTGCGCGGTCCAGGTCAACCCTGGCGAAATGGATATCATCTTCTTTTTTCATTACGAACAACCAGTAAATGCGATTGCTGAAAACCTGAGATCAATCAAGCAGTTCAGAAAAACGGTTTTCCAGTTCCGAAATCGGTACACGTTCCTGTTGCATTGAATCCCGGTCTCTGACCGTAACCGTGTCATCCTCCAATGAATCGAAATCAATAGTAACACCAAAAGGCGTTCCTGCTTCGTCCTGCCTGCGGTAGCGTCTTCCAATGGTCCCGACCTGGTCCCAGTCGACAGCCCAATGGCGCCGAAGCATCTCGAAAACCTCGCGTCCCTTTTCCACTAAAGGGGGTTTGTTCTTAAGGAGCGGGAACACCGCGATTTTCACCGGCGCGATTCTTGGTGAAAAGCGCATGACGGTTCTTGATTCATAGCCTTCAGGAGTTTTCCTGCCGGGTTCAGCAGGCATTGGCTCGCCTTCCGTGTTGCCTTTCGGGACCCACTCTTCGCAATAAGCATTGCACAACAGGGCAAGCGCTATACGATCTATGCCCGCGGAGGGTTCTATGACATGAGGAATGTATTTTTGGTTAGCAGGCTGATCGAAGTACTCCATTGACTTTCCGCTATACTCCTGGTGTCTGGACAGGTCGAAACAGCCTCTGGCTGCTATACCCTCGAGTTCCTGGACTCCAAAGGGGAAATGGTAAGTGACATCCGTGCATGCCGAGGCGTAATGGGCAAGTTCGTCGTCCGGATAAATATGCTGCCCGAGATCTTCTTCGGGAAGACCGATCGATTCGTACCATTTCAGCCGTTCCTTTACCCAGTAGCCATGCCACTGGTCTTCTGTTCCCGGTTTGATAAAGAATTCAAGTTCCATCTGTTCGAATTCGCGCGAACGGAAAGTGTAATTGCGTGGGTTGATTTCGTTTCGGAATGCTTTGCCCATCTGGGCTATGCCGAAAGGAACCTTCTGACGCGACGTAGCAAGAACGTTGCTGAATTGGGCAAATATCCCCTGTGCTGTCTCCGGCCTGAGATACGCCACGGAGGAATCGTCTTCCACCGGCCCGATGAATGTCTTGAACATCAGGTTGAATTCACGGATATCAGTAAAATCAGTTTTGCCACAGGAAGGGCATTTAATGCCTTCCGGCAGGGAATACCCGGAATCCGTCCTGATAAGGTTTGTTCCCTGTTCCTCGCAAAGCTGATCGGCTTTGAACCTCTTCTTGCACTGCCTGCAGTCGACCATAGGGTCGGCGAATCCCCCGATATGTCCTGACGCTTCCCAAACCCTGGGATTCATAATGATGCAGCTGTCCAGGCCGACCACGTTCTCACGGCTCCGGACAATATCCTGCCACCAGGCGTCTCGGATATTTCTTTTGAGTTCGCAGCCGAGCGGCCCGTAGTCCCAGAATCCGTTAATACCCCCGTATATTTCCGATGTCTGATAAATGAATCCCCGCCGTTTGCACAGCGAGCTTATTGAATCCAACGATTTTTCTGTATGGTTGTTTGACATAAGCGCGAATAGTGGAAGAGATATCGCGATCAGTCAAGAGAGCATTTTGGACTGAAGTACATAGCCTGTCTTTTATAGTCTATACGTATTGCCGCGGGCAGCCTGTAATACCGTAGCCCGCATATCTCAAGAATTCCTGCTGAGAACGCGAAATGGACGTAGGATGTGGGATGTAGGATGTGGCGGAGGGGAGGGGAGAAAGAGAGTTAACTACGAAAGGCGCTTCCTCCTTCGCCGGGCCTACGGCGTG
>CAYTRK010000198.1:0-4639 GCA_964440205.1 uncultured Victivallaceae bacterium | reverse complement strand
CGCAGTGGCGCTATCCGCGCTCGCAGCAGGAATTTTGTGAGATATGCGGGTTAACCTGATCTATTCCGTGGCATCAAGATAAGCCTGCTCCAGATCAGATCCGCGCCTTACCCCGATTATGCCCACGCCCGCATCCAGAAGAATTCTCAGTACCACAGCATTAATCTCCCCCGGACTGGCCCGTCCAAAATCACAGCGGAGCAAACTCTTACAGCCCGTCTGCTTCAACAGAACCTCATCCCTGCTTATATCAAAGCGAACCCCGGGCCATGCTTTCTCCATTGCACCAACAGGCACGTCGCCTGACTCCAGCATATACCAGAGCGTCTGACCTCTTCCGGTTACTCTATCCATAGAATCCTGCTTGACCAGCCGTCCTTTTTCTATAAACGCAACGAAGTCACAAACGCGTTCAATCTCCGCAAGATTATGGGAACTGATAACCACCGTATCCGACATCTTGCGACTGGCCAGAATATTGCGAATGTTAACTACCTCGCGCGGATCAAGACCGCTTAACGGTTCATCAAGCAGAATAAGCTCCGGGTTCCCAAGAAAAGCCTGACCGATGATCATCCTCCGCCGCATCCCATGGGAAAGAGCGCCCACCTTTGACCCGGCCCGGTCCGTAAGATGCACCCGCTCCAGGGCCGAACTTACCGCAGCCTTCGCTTCCCCGCCGCGCATTCCCTGCAAACACGCATAAAACAGCAACTGCTCGTAGACCCGGACATGACTTGGAAGCCGGGTATCCTGCGGCATAAAAGCCATTCGCCCCGCAGATACCGAAGGATCAAACGAACCCATCCCCAACACGTCGACAAAACCTTCCGTCGGCCTTGTCATCGCAGCAATAATCGAGAGCGCCGTCGTCTTTCCCGCCCCATTGCTCCCGACAAGACCAAACACCTGCCCGCGATCAATCGTCAGATCCAACCCGTCCAGCGCCACCCGCTTTCCGTAACGCTTGACAACCCCTGTCATCTCAACAACAGCTCTGTCCATTTGCTACAAGTCCTTCCTTGCCAGGAATGCGTGTCCGGCCGACAGATAAACCATCGCAAGAGTTACGAGGAAAACTGCAGACGGAACCAGGTGCAGCGCATCAGTCCGCCATAACCCGATTCGATGACCGGAGGGAATACTCATTTTGATTCCGCCCCATATCAAAGACCCCCCATCCTCACCATAACGGTTTGCAAGCGCCCCGAGAACCGCAATCAGTATCCACCCCGCAAAAGCCAACGCAGTCGCCTTGTTGCCGGACTTGACCATATGGGATATACCCAGCGCCAGCCCAAGGTAAGCCAGCGAATAAACCCACGCCTTCCAGGAAAGAATAATCATTCCGCGCGCAACATCTAAATCACTCATTCCCATGATCCTGAACCGTAACAGACACCAGACACACACAGCGCTCAAAGTCAAAGCTGCCACCATCATGAGCGCCTGCCCCGCAAACTTACCAAGACACCAGCTCCACCGTGACGTCCGGATCAGGGCAAATCTAACAGAGCCTGAGTCTATCTCTTCTGAAATTCTCGGAGAAGACAACAGAATTACAAGCACAGGCGTGAAAGTGAAGGCAAGCAAACCGTACAGTATCGCCATAGGATGAAAGGATACAAGCTGACCAGCCAGATCCGAGTCTCCGAGCATCTTGTCCATCATCCTGCGGAAAGTCTGCGATTTCCAGAGATTGTCAATCACAGTCCCGGTCTCAGCGCTGGGAGGCAGACCAAGCGCTTTCGAAATTTCAACTTCAGCCCTGCCAAGACTGGATACAATTCCGTTGGACACAAGCAGCCCGCCGCCAATATAAAGAATAAGGACTATCAGCGCCCGCCGACTTCTTATCGAGTCGGAAAGCTCATGCCTCGCAACAATCAGTATGTCCCGCCAGAACTTCATCAATCAACCCGGACCGAACTTTCATCCCGGGATCTGTTCCTCCCCCTGAACTCCCCTCTCATGTTGCCCATTTCATCCTCAACCCGTACAAGGGGTTTTGCTACCACAGGATCAATAAAATCAGCAACGCGCAACCCCTTTCCAGCAGTTTCACGCCAATCATCCGGCAACTTGCGGTCCATCTCGTCGTAGGTCAGCACAAGAATGTCAGTAACTGAATTTATAAGGCGGACGCCGTCCTCCGGATCGGCTTCCCCTTTTCCCTTCACCTTCTCCGCCCACTGGGCTATTGAGTGCTCCAACCTTATATTCATGGCTTCCATCAACACGTCAAAATCTTTAACGTCTTCTTCAGAAAGATCTCCGTTGGCAATAAATGTTCCGCGAGCTATGTCTGCCCGCGCTTCCCATAGTTCTGAAGCCCGGTCAATTCGCTCTTCCATGGAACTTGACCTCCGGTCAGGTTCACCTTCGCTCTCAGCTCCCCCGCCAACTTTATCCGGTTCAGTTTCGGACGTATTATCGTCTTCCAAACCCGAAACATAATCCTCACGGCGGCTCTCCGGTTCATCGTCTTTGACCGCCACAACATTATCTTCATCAGATTGCTCTCTGTCAGCTCCAATGCCCAGAATCCCTGCGACCCGGTCAACCTCCTGCCCCCGGTTCTTCTGCTCCAGGGTCTTAAGCCTGAGCCTTGCCGACTCAAGCTCCTTCCGAACCCCTTCCATCTCTGAGCGAGGACCCAAGCCACCCAGCACAAGTCCGACAAGCAAGGCGACAGGAAGCCAAACATATCCACTCTTCATAACGCGTTACTCCTCCTCAAAAGCTCCATTTCACGACAATCACACACTCTTCCCCCTCTCCCCTCCCACAGTACCTGCGGGATTCTAAGCCTGCCTGCACACGGAGTGTTTGCCAGGACCGCAGTCTCCTCTCCCACCCTCCCCCTTTCGCGCCCTTTAGCGCCTTTCGTAGTTAAACTCTTCTCTTCTTCCCCCTCTCCATCCCCTCATGTTCCACGTCCTACGTCCCACGTCCCACACTCTTCCCCCTCTCCAACGCATACCGCAGAGAACGGAAAACCCATTTCGCAATCTCATCGGACCGGCATGGCCGCTGCGCCTCATTGTAAGCGGCCCTGAAACGGCCCTCGATAGCGTCAAGCTCCTCTATCAAGCCTTTGCCATCACCCTCAACATTCCCGAGCGCGCGATCGAAAAGAAATATCGCAGACTTCGCCCGGTGAACCAGGGCATCGGCCGCCAGCATCCAGGCATCCAGATACTCGCGTCCGCCGGAGGCTTCTTTAATTATCCGTTCCAGCGTTGCATGGCCATACGTATATTGCCTCAGAGCTTCACTGGCAAGATCCCGCATTTTCTCCCCTTTTCCTTCACCAACATTTGCCTCCACATCTTTCAAAACGTAGTCATCGGGCAAATCAAGGCAAGACTTGTATAATCCAAGCTTGCTCGCACTGGCATAAGGACAATCTATAGCAAGCGCCCCGGCCATAGCATAGAAGTCTTCCGACTTGCACCCAAAGGTCCGCTCCGCAAAAGCGTCACGAAACCCATCCATGCCCCCGCCTGCTCCGCCAAGCTGATATCCGGGAATATCAATGCATGATTTCTGCAATTCCCACGGATGAATCCGCACCGTCCAACTCGTAAGCATCATCCCCGATGCGTCTTCCATACCCTTCCACCCGAAATCCCACGTGTTCTTCTCGTGCAAATCCAGTCGAGGCGCAAAAGCGCTGTCTCCATGAGAAGCGGAAGACGGACATGTGACAACGTCAAACCCCTGGGACTTCAAATACTCTGTTGTATAAAAAACATCAGCGCCTTCCTCTTTGCCGTCAGGAAATATGTGCTTTCCAAAACGCTCCAGGGCATTTGCCGAAAGCTCATCGGGAGTCCTCATGCCCTCGCCCCAGACTCGAAACTTTTTCGCGCCACGGTAGTGAACATAACACCAGTCAAAAATCATTATATCCCGCGATAGCTTCTCTATTGCTTCCGGATGTGCCAACACCATGTCGCCCCAGATAACAGGGGTTATCCCCCGCTCACGCAACGGTTCGGCTACCGCGTTAACATGCCGTATGTAAAGCTCAGAAATTGAATTCCGCTCAGCAAAAGCGCTGCATTCCGGACAGTTACCGATAACAAAAGCCTCATCAGCTCCAAGATGGAAACGCTTAACATCACCGAAAACCTCCAGATACTCCTCAACCCACCTGTTAAGCAACGGAACCACTTCAGGGTTCAACGGACAATACTGATCTATCCTGTCAGGCGCCTCTCTCAAGCCAACATACGGCTCATGCTTCAGCACATATTCCGCATGCCCAAGCGTCTGAAGCAATGGTATCGATTCCATACCAAGCTCCCGGCAAAGATTCAGCAATTCCATAAATTCTTTACGGGTGAATGCATCCGGCGACGCACATTCGGGGACAGTCTCCCATTGCACATTGTTCTCCACTTCCCAGAGAATCGTATTGTAACCAGCGCCGCCAAGATAACGCAGCCACCGCTCAAGATAATCCTTCCTGAACTGTGCAACATTCATATCAATATGAAACCCGATCATCTTCCCGCTCATTCTACCCTCCGTTAAAACTGAATCCTTCCGCTGAAAAACACTCTACGAATTTCCCCCTTTCGCGCCCTTTCTTTAGTCACGCCGTAGGCCCGGCGAAGGAGGAAGCGCCTTT
>CAYTRK010000197.1:0-4658 GCA_964440205.1 uncultured Victivallaceae bacterium | reverse complement strand
AAGGGCATAGGCATTAAGGATGATATTGTTGTGGTCTCGCCGGATTCCGGCGGGGTTAAGATGGCGGTTGCCTATGCTGACATGCTGAGGGCCGGCCTGGCGCTTGGCGCGAAGTTCAGGAAATCGGCAGACAAGGTTGTGGCGATGAACATAGTGGGAGAAGTGCAGAATAAGACTGTTGTAATGGTGGACGATCTGACTTCGACGGCGGGCACGCTGTGTGAATCTGCCAGGATTCTGAAGCAGCACGGAGCCGGAGAGATTTTTGCGGTGGTATCTCATTCCATGATAGGCGACAAGGGCGGCAAACGTCTGGAGGAATCCGAAATAAAGGAGATCATAACTACTGACAGTGTTCCCATGAAATACAAAGGAAAATTTCCTATTACGATTCTGACCTGTGCCGATCTGCTTGGGGAGGCCATTCTGAGAATTCATGAAAACAGGTCGGTAACGTCTTTATTCAAACCGTAAATAAGTGAGGCATAACAAATGGCTAAGAAGATAGAATTCAGTGCACAGAAAAGAGAAGAGACAGGGAAGAACGCAGCCAGGCGGTTGCGATATGCCGGGAAGGTGCCCGGCGTGTTCAATCTGCGGAACGGGGATTCGCGCCTGATAACGATGGATCGGCATGATTTCAATCTAATGCTGGCCCATCACACGAGCGAAAGCCTGATAATGGACTTGAAGATAGACGGCAGCAGCGCCAGGAAAGCGTTATTGAAGGAAGTCCAGCATGATCCCATTAATGATGACGTATTGCATGCGGATTTCCTGGAGATATCAATGACAGAGAAGATGACGGTTAATATTCATGTCAACTTTGTCGGTGAGCCGACAGGCGTGACTGACGAGGGTGGGGTTCTTGAGCATCTTATTCGGGAAGTCGAAGTGGAATGTTTGCCTGGAGACCTGGTGGAAGCTATTGATGTGGATGTCTCGGAATTGAAACTTGGCGACACCATGATGGTTGAAGATCTGAAGGTTGATCCTTCGTTGACTGTTCTGACACCTGGGGATGTGGCGGTGGCCAGTGTTGCTGCGCCGCACGTTGAGGTTGAGGAAGGGGAAGAGGCTGCAGCTGAAGGTGAAGAGGCGGCCGAGCCGGAAGTTATTGGCGAAGAGAAAGCCGAAGGGGGGAGCGAGGAAGAGACTGCCGGATGAGATTTCCGGTGTTAAGTCTTCTTGCGTTCCGTCCGTGTTAATTTGTAGAGTTTGTTTCGCGGCAGGGGGAACGTTCCTGATAATTGACAGGCATGGATGGCCAACATTATACAAGCGGTGTAAGAGTGGTTGCGGGTCTTGGCAACCCGGGCAGGCGGTATGTTTCAACGCCACATAATGCCGGTTTCATGGTCGTGGATGCTTTGGCTGCGGCTGAAGGGGTTAAGCTTCGGAGAAGCTTAAGGACTCACTCAAGGGCGGCAGGGGTGCGTTTGGGCGGGAAGAATGTGCTGCTCGCGGAGCCTCAGACCTACATGAACAGGAGCGGGGTTGCCTTAAAGGCTTTATTGCAGAAGAAGGGGTTGCCTGCATTGGCGTTGCTTGTGGTGGTAGACGATGTTAATCTGGATATAGGTCGTCTTCGAATAAGGGCCGGAGGCAGCAGCGGCGGGCATCGGGGTCTGGAATCGGTTATCAGGGAGCTGGGCGCCAGAGAATTTGTGAGATTAAGGATTGGGGTAGGCGGGGGCGACGTAAGAGGCGATATTACAGATTATGTACTCAAGCCGTTTACGGGCAGGAAAAAGGAGTGGATTGACAAGGTGACAGGGCTGGCTGCGGAAGCGGTCAGGCATATTATAGACAGCGGCGTTGAAAGCGCCATGAACAAATACAACGGGGCTATGGCTTCGGCGGAAGGCGGCGACAATGGAGACAGCGACAATGGGTGATACCTCTCTGAGACAATATGAAGGACTTTTTATTTTTCCGGGCAGGCTGGAAGACGATGATGTTGAGAAGGTGGTTGAGAAGATCGGTGGTGAGATTTCCTCTCACGGGGGAAATATTGAGAAGGTGGATTCTCTGGGGAAACGCCGGTTTGCCCGTCCTCTGGCCAGGCAGGAATCCGGGCATTACCGCAGGGTGTATTTTGATTTAGCGCCGGACCGGGTGGAAGAGTTGAGCAGCAGGTTCAAATTTGTAGACGGCATTCTCAGGGTCCAGATTGTTCATCGAACCGAGGAGGTAGAAGACAATACGGCGGACACTGGAGAGAAATCAGAGCAAGAAGAAGGAGAGAGATGATGGTTTCTGTAAATCGTGTAATGCTGGCGGGAAATCTGACGAGGGATCCGGAAGTAAGGTATACACCGTCGGGCAGGGCGGTTTCGGCTCTGGGTCTTGCGGTAAACCGGAGATATCGCACTTCGGAAGGCGAGGACAAGGAAGAAGTCTGTTTTGTGGACATCGATGTATGGGGCAGGCAGGCTGAAACCTGCGGAGAGTATCTGGGCAAGGGCTCCCCGGTCCTGGTGGAGGGCCGGCTGCGTCTTGACCAGTGGGAGAAGGACGGACAGAAGAACAGCAAGTTGAAAGTTGTTGCGGATAGAGTTCAGTTTCTGGGGGCTCCCCGTTCGTCTTCGTTTGGAGACGGAGATAGATCGGGCGACCCGCCGAAGCAGGAAACCGCAGACGCTGACAGCAGCGATTCCGCCGGTGAACTGGCGGATGATGATAATCTGCCATTTTAAAAAGGAGACAGTATGGACGACAGAGGATCTAGAGGACAATCCAGAAGAAGGCGTTATACCCTGAAGGGGGTTGAAAAGATCAACCCGGACGATTACGAGTTTCTGCGTAATTTTGTTACGCCGCACGGCAAGATTCTGCCAGCCCGTTTGACCGGCGCTAACTCGAAACAGCAGAGGCAGATAAAGCGAGCGGTACGCAGGGCCAGGGTTGTGGGAATGATTCGTTAACTTGCCTGAGGAGGCAAGTATTTTAATTGGAGGTTTTAATGTCTGTTGAAGTGATACTCATGAAAGAAGTGACCGACCTTGGCGTCGAAGGCGACGTGGTGAAGGTTTCAGAGGGGTATGCCCGGAATTATCTTCTGCCGAGAAAAGTTGCCGCGCCTGTCACAGACGCAACCAGGAGGCAACTGGCCAGAATGAGAGAACAGAGGGAGGCCAGCGCAAAAGAAGAGCTTTCCCGTGCCGGGGAACTTGCTAATCGTCTTGCATCTGTGTCCTGCACTATTGTTGCGAAGGTCGGTGAAGACGAGAAGCTCTATGGTTCCGTAGCGCCGTCTGATATTGTTGATTCGCTGAAATCCCAGGGTATTGACGATGTGGACAAGAATCACATTGTTCTGGAGAAACCGATGAAGGAACTCGGCGTGTATGATGTTCCTGTCAAACTGCATCCCGAGGTCAAGACGACGATAAAAGTCTGGGTTGTTGAGGAATAGATTTCATGCCGAACGAGTCCGTGTCTTCTGTGCGAGCCATAAGCACGGATAGATTGCCCCCTTACAGCGAGGAAGCTGAGAGGGGCGTGCTTGGTTCTGTCATGCTTGATTCATCGCGCGTGATGGATTTGTGCATAGAGAACCAGATCTCTCCTGAGTCGTTTTACGTTCCAGCTCATCAAACTGTCTATGAAGCTATGATCGAGGTTTCCAAGGTCGGTTCAGCAGTCGATCTGGTGACCCTGAGCGAAGCGTTAAAGGCCGCTTCTCGATTGGAAGATATTGGCGGACTAGGTTTTCTTGAGAGAATAGTGGATTCGACTCCAACTTCGGCGCATGCGGAATACTACATAGATATTGTGCGCCAGCGGCATCTCCTACGCTGTATTATTGCCTGTGCCAGGGATGCGGAGCAGGCTTGCTATCGCGGAGAGGAAAGCGCGGACCATGTGCTGGGGCAGACTGAGCAGGCGTTCATGGAGATTACCGAGCGGCAGCACGGCTTCATGCTTGCCTGGCAGACGGCGGTCAAGGAGACCATGGAGCATGTTGAACAGATACTCAACACGCACAGGGGGCTAAGCGGAGTATCAACCGGGTTTGTCAATCTTGACAGTAAAATTCATGGCTTAAGGCCCGGAGAGATGCTTGTTCTTGCCGCGCGACCCTCTATGGGTAAGACGTCGCTGGCCATGAACATAGCCGAGCGGGTGGCATTGGGGGTCAAGGATCCGGATAAAAATCCCAGGCCGGTTGGAATCTTCAGTCTTGAGATGGCGCACGAGGCGCTGGTGTTGCGTATGTTATGTTCTCATGCCAGGGTTTCCGCATTCAAACTTTCCAGCGGTTATGTTTCGGCGACCGTGGCGCACCCGAAACTGACTACGGCCGCTTCGGTCTTGTCGAAGGCGCCCATATACCTGGACGACACCGGAGGGCTGGATGTTGTGGAGCTTCGGGCAAGGGCTCGGAGGATGAAGAAAAAGTACGGCATTGAGTTCATAATGGTTGATTACCTTCAGCTTCTTCATGCCAAGGAATACGCGAGGCAGGGCAGGCAGATTGAAACTGCCAATATATCCGGAAACCTCAAGGCCATGGCCAAAGAGCTGAGGATTCCTGTGCTTGTTTTGAGTCAGCTCAGCCGGGCTCCTGAGCAGAGGGACAAGGTGGCGCGTCCGAAACTTTCGGACCTCAGGGATTCGGGCGCCATTGAGCAGGACGCGGACGTGGTATGCAT
>CAYTRK010000196.1:0-4746 GCA_964440205.1 uncultured Victivallaceae bacterium | reverse complement strand
GGATTTTGCGGTAGCGACCTTTGAGGTTAGACCAATAATAAGGCAAGTATTCCAGAGAATCTCCATTGGGACACTGGATCACGACCTTACCCCCTTCCGCCTTCATCTTCAAAAGTTCGGATATGAAAACCAACGGATCAGTCAAATGTTCGATCAAGTGCCTGCTGTATATCAGGTCGAATTTGGGTAGGTTTGTTCTGGAAAGACGTTGGACATCCGTGTTAAGCACACTTTCTATATTCAATTTGTCTTTGACAAACTGACAAGACTGAGGGTCCATATCGACATAAGTGCTTTTGCCATACCCATACTCTTCAAATGCTTTCGAAAAAAGACCACTACCGCCGCCGACGTCAAGGAATTCCAGCTGCCTGTCCAGCCCATTGGTGTCAAAGAATCGCTCAAAAAAGCTTTTTGCTTCAGGCATGCTATCTGAAACGCTCTTCTTGTTTAGGTTCGCTATGAAACCATTGTAATAACTTCTTGACTCATCGGGATGGGGCAAGGGGTGAGCAAACCCAGTCCCACACGAATGGCATAAACATATCTCAAAACCGCTCATCGAGCAGGCCCAGCGCACATGCCCTCCACAAAGCGAGCAGTTCTTATAGTAATAGTAACTCATAGGATTCTGCGGCAAAATTTGCGTTGGTATTTTTTGCGCAATCCGGGGCTAAGTGCCTTGCTCGTAAACTTGCTAGCACGAACGTATAAGGACCAATACTTGAGCCAGAGCCAACTGTGGCTCTCTATAGCTTCCAAAACCCGACATGTAGTACGGTGCCACCCATATTTGTCGCAGAAGTCCCTCGCGATCACTTTGCGATCTCGAACTACTAACAGTTCGCGACACACCTCGTAAGCCCGCTGATATTCCCGCAACGAGGCCGTTGGGTCCATAACGCAGCCAAAACCCGTCTCGTGTACAAACCTGTAACTTGGGGTACCCTTGTCGCAGATAACAGCCAATCCACTTCGTAGATAATCCATAATTTTTGTGTTGTCATGTCTTTGCGCAGGGAATCGGCTGAAGTCAAGCCCAATTGTGTGCTCCCCCAGCAATGTGTGGTTCTCACCCTCTCGCATGCCTAGAAAATCAATGTTCTCAGGACATCGTCCCGCTATCTGTCTAACTACATCATAGAACCGCCAGTCAGGGTCGCCGCGACGGAAATCGGCATAAGGTTGGTTTGCGCCCCCCGGCTCGTCCTTGGGTACAGTCTGATCAAATATTTTCCTGGTGATGACGCTAACCGAACACCGGGGATTGGCAATCGCGAAATCCACCAATCGAGAAACCATGTCACCGCGCCTGAACTCCCCGATCCAGATAGCGGATGGTTCGATATCTTGGCGTATGCAGTCGTCGACCATTGGCAGTTCATTAACCCCATATGGAATCAGATGCGACGGTATACCCGTTCTGCGCGCCCTCCACATCGAGTGCTGAATCTCATTATTGAACGAGATGCCTATTGCCCCCATCTGCAATAAGTCAATGTCTAAAGACTGATTGTTGTCAAAACAACAGACATAGAACTTGCGATGGTGCTGCACATACGGGTTCTGGCCAAAAGACTTCTTAAAGCTCTCAATATTTGTACAACAAATAAGCAACGTCCTTCCACGTCTCATCTCCTCTTCCCAGTAAGCTGACTTATCTATGAATTCAAGGTCTTCACAAAGGAACTCCGAAGAAACCACCTCAAACCCTGACTCCACAACCAACGCAGTGCGATGTCCCGTCTTAGCGAGATTGTTTGCTAGTCCCACTGCGCGGGTAGCGTTTCCGTACAGTCCCCCATACACATCCGCTTCAATGCGATATACCGGCATGCCGTAGACAACATAGTCGTATTTGTACCGTCGCTTCATTTAGGAGAGCGTCCCCACATCCTCAAGCCACGCTTCAACAAGTTTGAGTTCTTCTTCCGGAAAGAAGCCTGCATGCACTAGGGCTTGGTAGCAGGTGAGAAGGTTGTCGCCAACGACCTCTAAACCCGCCTTGAGGCATAATTCGCTGAGACAATTACACAAAGGTGCATTTCTCGTGTATCCAGGGATTTCGTCCTCGAAGTCTTTGATTAGGTTATGCACGTTCCGCTCTTGATAGACCTCAGGAGGATGGAAAGCAACACACCCACCAATCTCCCATATGCAGCGTTGCGCGACGAAGCTTTTCCATATATCGCACATGCGGAAGGAGCAGTGACTCGGGATATATAGCAGGGGGTAAGCTTCCGGCCACCACCAAGTGCTTTGCGTGTTGAACGGGCACCAATTGCCGCGACCAAGCACTATGGACCCGTTGTCATCGAAGCTGAACTTGCGGTCCATAACCAGCCGCCAAATGGCATCTACATCAGGTGAGTTGTTGACTAGCCCTTGTTGTATAGGCGCGTATACTGGATCATCAGGTAGAAGGACGTGAGTCTCTGGCATAGTCCCGTGGATGGCTTCAAGTGGGAGCCCCCGGGGCCAAATGTTAGCTTCGGTAAAGTACCTATATACGTTCACCCAACGCGGCTCGGCCACTGACTGAATGAGGCGCCCAGCAGGGAGAAACTTTTCGCGAGGTGCCCACACATCCATAGGCGCGTTATCATCGTCTGTTTCATAGAGAAGCTCAGCCTGTTGCCGAATGGCTTCCAAGTATGCTATGTTCTTCCGGCTGTAGTGACACACAGGCAACCTGGGGGACAAGGAATGCTGCAATTCGCACTGTGCCTGCAACGAGAGAAAAGTGGTGTTGGTTAACTTGTACTCACAAGGACCCTTTGAATCACCGGCTACAACAAGAAATGAGTTGTCCCCAATTCTTGCAGACAAGGCCGCAGTAGAATTGGTAGGTGGCTGAATGGTAGTAAGAGTTACTGCAAGTTTCGTAGTCTTTGAACGCTGTATCATAAGAATCCGCAAGGAATGTATTAGAAAGTGTATTTGCCCAGTTCGATATCTTCCCCATAAAGCTGTGAGACAATGCGCACCTCGGCAGCACTGTAGTACTGCCTGTAACTACCGCGCCGTGTGCTGTTAATCTTGGGAACTCTGCAGGGCGGGGTAATATTTGCTGAGTAAAGCAGAAGTCTGAAATCAGGTCCGAAATTTTCCACACGACCAATAAAATCGACAAGGTACTTCTTAGAGTGTTGTGGTATGAAAGACGATACAGGTTTGAAGTGTGCCGCCCTGCGATCCCACCCCCTCCCGTCAGGAGATATTGCTTCCGGTAAACGAGCAACGAATTCTTTAAACGGAACATCTTTATGGACAAACTTCCAGCCTATGTTGAAATAGGCTGAAACAATGCGTTCGTACGGATTTCTCAAGAACGCAAACCTCACATAGGGCAAACGGACGGCTTCATCTGAATGCACAACCATGTGGGGAAAGGCTGCTTGCCAATTGCTTGCCCCCATAAACTTGGAATAGCTTTCTTTCATCCTGTTTTCTTCATGCAACGAAAAAAGGACAGTCTTTATTGTGGATGAAGCGTTCTTTGGTATTTCGTAGAAGAGCAGTGAAAACCTTGGAAACTTAATTTTATAGTTATAGTCGCTCACGAGATCAGTTTCGCATGGGGAATATTTAGTCGAATTCCCATTAGTCTGTGTAAGAAACTCGACTGTTGAACTGTAAAAGGCACTTTCTGCAAGCGTTGATATACCAAGATGTCTGTACAAGTAAAGATGATTCACGGATATTGCCGGAGCACCTCGCTGAGACGGTTTTCCATGAGGACATAAAGAAACAGCCGGGCCATTGGGAGGCAATACTAAAAGTACGTTTTCGACGTCCATTTCACGTGTATCAAGTTGGCCAACACAGTTAACCCTCGTGTTCTGTCTAGAGTAGATGAGACCGAAAAAATACAGGTTGTCTACTTGAAGATACTCGACACAACGGTTGAGAAAACGATTTGTCAAAGGCCGTCTGAAGTAGATACGTGCCAAGCTGTACATCGTTGATTTTACCGTATATGACAAAAGTTTGCTATACTTGTCAGCAACATTTCGTAACCGTATTAATAGACGTCGAATTCTGAGGTATGCTGGTGTGATGAGGCTCATGCGGGCAGTTGCTTGAATAGGGCGGGAAAAAGCATGGGTGCCGAAATAAAGAAACCAGACGATATCTGCAAGTCGCCGGCGTTTTGCAGCCAATAGAGTATGGTATTAGACTCAGCGCATACGATAGAAACTGAGAGTAGCTTCTTTCCAGTGCCTAGCAATAATTTATCTAGAACTACCGAATACCGATACCACGCTCCGTCGTTGGCAATCCGACACCCTTGAACTCTGCTGTTAGCGTAGGCAAGCAATTCGAAAGATGGGCGATGAAAGCCAATCTTGATTTCCAAAGAACGGTATTTAGAGGGCACCCGGAGATTAAAGGCCACCGTCAGCGGCACACCATGTTCCAGTGACCAAGAACGCCCGCTGACACCGTTTAAAGTTAATTGTCGGAATTCAACCCCCTGTTCTCTGTGTGCAAAAGAACGTTGGCAGGATGTGAATGAGCGATAGTAGGCGTCAATGACTGGTCCGGTCTGTCGTGTATTTAGCTCCTCCCGGCCTTTCTTTAGCATTATCGCGGAAGAGCAAAGTCGGTCAACCTGAGGCATTCCATGTGAAACAAAAATTACGCATGCATTCTTGCAGATTTCGTAGATGGTGTTGTAGCACTTAGCCCGAAACCCCACATCGCCCACCGCCAGGACCTCATCAATAATCAACACATCCGGCT
>CAYTRK010000195.1:0-4749 GCA_964440205.1 uncultured Victivallaceae bacterium | reverse complement strand
GACTGTCACGCTGGCCAGGGTAGCCGGCGTTGAGGAGATTGTTGCGTGTACTCCTTGTGATTCCCGGGGGCAGGTGGATCCGCATATACTTTATGCTCTTAAGATAAGCGGGGCTACAGAGATTTACCGGGTAGGGGGTGTTCAGGCAATAGGCATGCTTGCATACGGGACCGAATCGGTTCGAAAGGTTCAGAAGATTGCAGGTCCCGGCAATGCTTACGTAACGGCGGCTAAGCGTCAGGTTTACGGACATGTGGCGCTGGATCTTGTTGCGGGCCCCAGCGAAGTTGCAATTCTTGCGGATTCTTCGGCCTTTGCTGCTCACGTTGCCGCCGACCTTCTCTCGCAGGCGGAACATGGAACCGGGGAGGAAAAGGCCCTTCTTGTTACCGATTCGGAGGAACTGGCGTATGCTGTCAGGCGGGAGCTGGCGGAGCAGAGAAAGTGTTTGACTCGAAGCCGGCCGGTGGCCATGGTTATGGGCCGCGGCATGGCTGTGGCGGTTGTGGGGAATCTTGAGGACGGCATGGAACTGTGCAATCGTTTTGCCCCGGAGCATTTCGAGCTTCTGGTGAAGAATCCTTCTAAGTGGCTGAAGCGGGTGAAGGCGGCGGGCGCCGTTTTCCTTGGTCGGTGGACTCCCGAAACCGTTGGTGATTTTATAGCCGGTCCGAGCCATGTGCTGCCTACCGGCGGAGCGGCATCGCGTTTTTCTGGTCTGACGGTCGATGATTTTCGCCGTCGGACGAGTTTTGTGAAGTACACCCGCAAGGCGTTAAAAAATGCTCTGCCGCATCTGGAAGCTTTTGCCCGCGTCGAGGGGCTTGACGGGCATGGACGGTCTGCTGCTATCAGGTTTGAGGGATAGGTATGGGTATGAACGGTTATATTCGACAGTCTGTCAGAGATCTGGACGCTTATGCGCCGGGGGAACAGCCCAGGGATCCTGATTTCATAAAGCTAAACACCAATGAAAATCCTTATCCTCCTTCACCGGCAGTGCAGCGGGTTATGAGGGAATTCAGCAGCCGGGACTTGCGTCGATATCCGGATCCGGTGTGTTCCGAACTGAGGGATGCGATAGCCCTGCTGCATGGTTGCAGTCCGGAGCAGGTCTTTGCGGGGAACGGATCGGATGAAATTCTTTCTCTTTGTACAAGGGCTTTTGTGGGAAACAGCCAGACAGTGAGTTATTTTGAGCCTTCGTATTCTCTCTATTCGGTCCTGGCTGCTATTCGCGATGTTGATACTGAACCGATTGAGCTTGGCGGTGATTTCCGGTGGCGTTTTCCCGAGCCTGCTAATGCCGGGGTTTTTTTTCTGACTAATCCTAATGCTCCCACCGGGCTTCTGTACCCGCGCGACAAGGTTGCCGAGTTCTGCAAGGCGTTTGACGGTGTTGTTGTTCTGGACGAGGCTTACGTGGATTTTGCCTCTGACGACTGCATGGAGCTTGCTTTCAAGTTTGAAAATGTGGTTTGCATGCGGACCTTTTCCAAGTCGTATTCGCTTGCGGGGATTCGGGCGGGGTACGCTGTGGGCAGTCCTGCGCTGATAGAAGCTCTTTTCAAGATAAAGGATTCCTACAATGTCAATGCCTTATCGCAGGCGATGGCTCTTGCGGCTGTGCGGGACATTGGCTATATGCAGCGGAACGTGGAACGCATAAAGAAGAGCAGGCATTATCTGGCCGGGGAACTGGAGAAGTTTGGTTGTGAGGTATTTCCATCGGACACGAATTTTCTATGGATGCGTCACAATTCTATTGAGGCGAGTGAACTTTCTGAGAAACTCAGGCAGAGCCGGATACTGGTGAGGCATTTTCCCGGCGGGCGGACCGGTGATTATCTCCGGATTACGGTGGGATCCGAGGAGGAAGTAGAGCAACTTGTCGGGACAGCAAGGGAGATTTGCCGGTGACAAAGCGCGTAAAGCGGAATGGAGAAGGGTTATGAGTAACACAAGGAAGAAAAGCGGATTACGGAAGGCGGAAGTGAAGCGGAAGACGCGAGAAACGGACATTCGGGCGCAGCTTTGTCTTGGCGGGGAAGGTAAATGTTCCGTGGAGACAGGCATGCCTTTTATGGACCATATGCTGGAGTTACTGGGCAGGCATTCGCTGATGGACCTGACTGTCAGGGCATCGGGTGATCTTGAGGTGGATTATCATCATACAGTTGAAGATCTCGGACTGGTTCTGGGAGAGGCGCTGGACAAGGCGCTGGGGCAGCGTCGCGGGATAACCCGGTTCGGCTGGAGCATGGTTCCGATGGATGAGTCGTTGAGCAGGGCTGTGGTTGATCTTGGAGGGCGGCCGTTCCTGGTCTATGAGATGGCGTGCAGGAAGAGGAAGATCAGGGATTTTGATTTGAATCTGATTGAGGAGTTTTTCCGGGCATTCTGCACTAATGCGAGAATGAATCTGCATATCTGTCAGTTGTACGGAACAGAGCCGCACCATGCCCATGAGTCGGTTTTCAAGGCAGTTGCGCGGGCATTGCGGATGGCTTGTGCGGTTGATGAGGGAAACGGAGGGGTTCCTTCGACGAAGGGGAGGATATAGGGGTAAGCGGGAAGTGGAGAGAGGGGGAGGAAGAGGGGATTGAAGGGAGAAGGGAACTATGAAATACGCTAAAGGACGCGAAAGGGCAGAGGGGATTTAATATGTTTACGGTTATTCCGGCGGTTGATATTAAAGATGGCAAATGTGTGCGGCTGATTCAGGGCAAGCCGGCGGATGTTACGGTGTATTCCGATAATCCAGTTGACATGGCGCGCCGCTGGGAAGCGGAGGGAGCAAGGAGGCTCCATGTTGTTGATCTTGACGGCGCGTTCAAGGGATCGGGAGCGCATAACGAAATAGTCGAAAAGATATGCGCTGCTATTGACATACCCGTTCAGCTTGGCGGAGGTTTGAGGAGTGATAGCGACATACGGCGCGCGCTTGAGGCCGGAGTGGATATGGCTATTGTCGGAACCAAAGCCGCGACCGAGCCTGAGTCGATAAAAGAATTGGCGGAACAGTTCGGTTCTTCTCTGGGCGTTGGGATTGACGCCAGAGACGGTGAGGTGATGATTAAAGGTTGGGCGGAAGGAACCGGGATTAGCGCTGTAGAAATTGCAAAGAAGATGGATTCGTTTGGCGTGGGCAGGATTATATACACGGATATATCCAGAGACGGGATGCTTACGGGTGTTAACCTTGAGGCTGTCAAAGAGCTTTGCGCAGCTGTTAACTGTGAAGTCATTGCCTCCGGCGGGGTTGGCAGCATTGAAGATGTGGAAAGCCTTAAAGTTCTGGAGCGCCGGAATCTTGCGGGTGTCATAGTAGGAAAAGCGCTTTACGAAGGGAAAATAAGTCTTGAAGGGAGCAGTTATTAATGTTGATGGATGTTAAGGAGACCAGGCTTGAGAATGGTATCAGGGTCGTGAGTTCCCGGATTCCGAGAGTGGAAAGCGTTTCTATTGGTGTCTGGGTCGGCGTAGGCGCCCGGCACGAGAGCGCAAAGGTTGCGGGCATGAGTCATTTTGTTGAACACCTGTTGTTCAAGGGCACGGAAAAAAGGACGGCGGCGGAGATCTCGCGTTCGATTGAGGGGCGGGGAGGTTACCTCAATGCATTTACGCAGGAGGAGAACACCTGCTATTACTCGCGTGTTCCCAGCGACAGGATATGGTCTACGCTGGACGTTCTGCTTGATATGTACGCAAACGCTTCTTTTGACGAAGTTGAGATTCAAAAAGAAAAGAATGTGATCATTGAAGAGATAATGATGTACAGAGACCAGCCGCAACATGTTGCGCATGACAATCTTTCTGTTGCGCTGTGGAGCAACCATCCGCTTGGCAGGCCTATCATTGGAAATCCTGAAAGTGTAAGGGGCATTGGCCGCGATGACGTAGTTTCTTTCCGCGAGGGTAAGTATGTTTCCGGGAATACTGTGGTTGCATTTGCCGGGTGTCTGGAGCATGACAAATGTGTTGAGAAAGTGCGACAGTTGACGCAAGGCGCCCGGTTGGGCAAACGCTCGACATGTAGAAAAGCCACGCCCAAAGTCAAGCAGGAGGCGCTTATCAGGGAGGACCGCGATATCGAACAGATCCATGCTGCTATTGGAATCAGGCTTTTCGGGTATCGGGATGATCGTCGTTATGCATTAAAAGTTCTGAGCGCTGTTCTTGGCGAGAACATGAGTTCGCGTTTATTTCAGAGGATTCGCGAGAAGCACGGGCTTGCCTATTCGATTCATTCCGGGACGCACTTGTACAGGGACTCCGGCGCGCTTCTTATTGCCGGAGGGCTTGTAAGAAGCAAATACGACAAGGCAATTGAGCTTACTGCAAAAGAGTTGCGAAAACTGAAGGATAAGGACGTCTCCCGGGCGGAACTGCGCCGGGCGAAGGATTATGCAACGGGCCAGCTTAAACTGGGCATGGAAAGCACCAGTCACCAGATGATAAGAGCCGGTGAGAATCTTCTTTCGCACGGCCGTTTCCTGGAACCTGAAGACACTATGGCTGCGATAGAAAAAGTGACCGCGGAGGATTTGCGCGCACTTGCATGCGAAGCGCTTGAGCCTTCAAGGATCAGCGTGTCGCTTGTCGGCAAGGGACTTGGCGAAAAGGACGATCGAAGGGCGCTGGAATGTATGGGTATTCTTGGTTAATGAGTAATGTGAGCTAGTATGAGCCTGTCCGAAAAGGGTCGGAGGACAAGAAGACGAGCAAAGGCGGAGATAAACGTACTCG
>CAYTRK010000194.1:0-4794 GCA_964440205.1 uncultured Victivallaceae bacterium | reverse complement strand
CCCTTTTCGCGCTCGCAGCAGGAATTCTGTGAGATATGCGGGTTAAGTGAGTCGGGTAAGGGTATACGGTTAAGGGTGGCGGTTAAGAATTGCGTTTAAGTGTCTGAATCCGTGCACTTAATCGCTCCTCTTACTCGGTTACACTTACCCGACCTGCTTACCCGCTCTTCTCCTCTTCCCACGACCTACACTCTTCCCCCTTGCCACTGACAACATATTGCTGTTATCATACATGGAAACATTAAAACAAGGAAATCAACATGACACAGGAAACAGACAACAGAGAACAGCAGATAAAAGACAAACTCGATCAGATTCGCGGAATGCTACAGGCGGATGGAGGGGACCTTGAACTGGTTTCCGTCATCGACGACACGGTCAACCTGCGCCTTAAAGGAGCCTGCGGAGGCTGCCCGCACGCCACCATCACGATCAAACAGGGCATCGAAAAAGCACTTCGCGACGGCGTAGACCCGAACCTCACAGTGGAACGCGTGGAATAGCAGCAAAAAACTCCCCTTCTCTCTACCCCAACTCCGCCGCAATCAACTCCGCGGCCTTGCGCCCGGATCTCAACATGCCTCCGAATACCGGACCCATCCTGGCCGATCCAAACACCCCGTTGGCGGCCATCCCGCTGACATACAGCCCCGGATAAACCTGCGAAGTATTATCAACCGTCGCCTTTTCTCCCACTTCGGCCCACATGGGCTTCTCGCCCACTATTCCTCCGGTTGGCGTATCAAGACTTATCCCGGCCTTCGCTGCGGTCTTCGCTGTCAACCATGCATCGTGCCCGGTGGAATCAACCACCGCTTTCGATACGACATTCATCGGATCAACATGCATTTCCAACCTTAGCACGGGGGCCCAGTTGATGACCACTCCGCCCACACGCCCTTCCTTATATATAACGTCCTCCACCGTGACCGCGTTGAAAATTTTCACGCCTGCTTTCATGGCCCTGTATATGAGAGCTGAGGCGGTTTCAACAGAATCACTGCGCAGAAGTCCCTCGCCCACGCCTTCATAGCCAATTCCGAATTCATCGAGCATTTCGCGCAATTCCGATTGAATAACAATATCGTTGTTGAGCATGGCTCCGCCCCATATTCCTCCGCCTGGCGCCAGATTTTTCTCAAAAACAGATACCCTGTAACCCTTTTCTGCAAGATCATGCCCGCACACCAACCCCGACGGCCCGGCGCCAACAATGGCAACATCAATATTTGCGCCCTGGCTCAACTTTCGAGAAAAGCCCTCAACAATAGCCCTGGTTATTCTATCTTCCATACTTTTTCCTTTCTACAAACTCAATAAATGCAATTACTCCGAACTCTCCACAGTCTGAGGGTTGATGTTTGCGGTCTTACGTCAAGAATGAAGTCGTCAGAAGCGCAGGCTTCTCGTTAAGTGTTCAGGAGTCTGAACGACGCGGGTCATCAGGATGCATTTCCACTCGCACAGTTTTAGCCTCGCTGTATTCAGCAAAGCCATCTGGACTCATCACAACTTCATCAGGACCATCATAGGCGGCATCCCATAATCTGAACGTGCAATGTCCGATTCTAAGCTCGTCTCCACGGTTCAAAGTGCGAGATTCACTCACACGCTTTCCGTTCACAAACACGCCATTAGCGCTATTAAGGTCAAAAACCTTAATGCCATCCTTGTCATTAATAAACTTTGCGTGAAAACGCGATACCCCATTGGAAAGAAGCTGAATCTCATTGGAGCTGTCACGGCCAAGACCGGTTGTCCCTTCAGGAATCAAAAACACCTCATGCACATCCGAAGAAACAATAATGAGCTTATATTCCTGTGCCTGCATGTTATTCGTTTTCCCCTCACCCGAACCTACGTTCATGTTCATTTCAAGCCTCCACACCTTAATCCCACAATTAGTTAACAACCATGGTCTAATTCTGCTCAAATTAAAAGTCAACAACAAAAACTAACAGACTAACCTGAAAAGCCGGAAAGAATAATCCCACCGAGAATCAACAGCGCTATTCCTCCTATTATCGGCACAACACTCTCAAACGAGAAATGGCTATGGCCTTCTGCTCTGCTTTTGGAAGTCCATTTCACAATCAACTTTGTTCCCGAGACAGCCATAAAACCAACCGCTATCAAAGTCAAAGCAAGTCCAAGGCTGAAACTGATTATCGCCGCAAGCCCGAGAGCCGGCATGGCCATCTGCCAGGCAAGCAGAAGAAGCACAATCGAAGCCGGACAGGGAACCATTCCTCCGCTGACACCGACGGCAATAACATCTCTGGTTGCCACGGAATTGCGAGGTTTGTCAGCCGCGTCAGCTTGTCTCTCCGAGCCTTCAGCTTCACCAGCGTCGACAGGACTAAGGTCTCCGTGCGTATGCTCATGTGTATGCAACCCGAGCGCCTTTCTCAAACCCACCACAATCTGACGCACACCGACTATAAGTATTATGACGGCGCCCAGAGGCCTCAGCCAGGTAGGATAAACAAAACGGTCTTTCAAAATATAAGCCGCTATCGCAAGAATAATAATAACCGCAGTGTGTGTTATAGTAACCAGTATCCCGAGGAGCGCGGCGTGTCTGTAAGAAGCGTTGGAACTTACAAGATAAGTTCCCGCAATAGCCTTCCCGTGCCCGGGCGTAAAAGCATGCATCGCGCCCCACACAAAACAAAGAGCAATGACCAACCACTGTGTTGCCCTGCTTACAGGCGGTTCAAGAAGCCCCATAATGCGCGCTTTCATCTTGTCCGCCAATCGCGCTATGCCTTGGGAGCCATCACCGGAGGTTTCGCCTTGGCCGCCTTTCCCAGTCAGAGAATCCGGTCCATCCATCCCGCCGTCCAACGCGCCAGATCCCCTTAAATCATCGCCAAGACCATACACCAGTTTGGCCTTAACCATGACAGGAACATCATCTTTGTCAGCCTGAGGATCAGTAATGTCCGGCGGTAAAGGAAATTTTTCATCAGTCGGAATATTTGATTCCAGCAAGTCAAAAGCCGATCCGGAATCGCCCGTAACATAAAGCCAGCTTGCAAGGGTCTGTCGTTGTGGTTCATCACGCCGGAATGTTATCTCTATCTTGTCCGCATTCAATTCCCCGAATCGGGGCGGCCACTCCGCCTTCAGATTCCAGTTGATTCGTATAGTTTTCCTGCCTTCGCCCATTACTGTTCGGGCTTTGCAATTGCTGTCATACCCGCCTTCAGGCCACGAAAGAACCGGCTTCGCAGTCTTCCCCGCGTAATGAATTTCAAGCTTCAACCTTTTCTGATAAAGAGCAGTCAATTCATTGACATATTCTTTGAATTCCTCGTAATCCAGTGAACCGTTCTGATCAAGATCAATAGCGGCAGAAATCGCCGCGCTGGGCAATTCGCCGAAATGCATATCATGTTCAACGGCGATATAATCCCGCCGAGGAACAATTCTAACGTAATGATCTATCCCGGCCTGGCCAAACTGATGGGCAAAAGCACGCTCTGATATTGACGATAATATCACCAGACCCGCAAATAACCCCACAAACCATTGCGTCGGAAAACAATATGCGCGAAATCTATAAATCCTCATATGCCACCCCAAGTCCTGAAATCTCAATACAAACGTCTTGTCCATAAGAGTAAAACATTAAAGAAAAATAAGAAAAGATAAATCTGTGGTAAGTTTTCTTCGCAACAAATATGGCAAAGCCGCCGCTTTTCCACTCCAACCAACAACTCTTCGTGACTTTTTACGCTCAATCCTCGATCCTCTCCCTATGAACCCGAAACCAAAAACCAGGAACCACGAACCAGAAACCACGAACCAGGAACCCTTCCCCTTTACTCCTTCCAAAAATACCCCCAATATCCCAGCCATCCACCGCCTCCTCAAACAGGAATACAATACCCGCAGCGCCCCAATCGTCGGCTTTCAGAAAATCCGCGGCAAAGAACCCTTCCGCGTCCTGATCGGCGCCATCCTCAGTTCCAGGACCCGCGACGAAACCACCGGGCCGGTCACAAAAAACCTCTTCACAAAAATAAAGAAACCCTCCGACCTCAAACGCTATTCAACGAAACAAATCGCAAAAATGATCTACCCGGTCGGCTTCTACCGCACGAAAGCAAAACACCTGAAACAACTTCCTGAAGCGCTCGATAAATTCAACGGCCGGGTTCCCGACACCCTTGAAGCCCTCTGCTCCCTTCCCGGCGTGGGCCGGAAAGTGGCCAACCTCATCCTTGCCGAGGTGTTCAACAAGGACGCCATATGCGTGGATATCCACGTCCACCGCATCAGCAACCGGCTCGGGCTGGTTAAAACAAAAACCCCGGAACAGACAGAAAAGGCTCTCAAAAAAGTTCTACCCCGCAAATACTGGAAAACATGGAACCCTGTCCTTGTCTCGCACGGCCAGACAGTCTGTACTCCGCAGCGACCCGACTGCCCCAACTGTGCCGTTGAAAAACATTGCGGGAAAATCAATGTTACCACGACATGATCCGCCTCATGCATTGACTTTCCGGACTGCCACGTTACTCTGATACTTTCCTGACAGGAGAAACCCGTAATGTATATGAAACTTATAGCTTGTGATGTCTTTACCAGAGAAGTCTGCCATTGTGTCGCGCAAAGCCCTCACGCAATAGACCTGGAGTTCACCCCCAAAGGCGCACACGACAATCCCGACCGGTTACAAGCCCTTCTGCAGGAAAAGATAAACGAAGCGCATGAATCCGATAAGAATTACAATGCCATCGCGCTCTGCCTCGGGCTCTGCGGGAATGCAACAACAGGACTTACCAG
>CAYTRK010000193.1:0-4902 GCA_964440205.1 uncultured Victivallaceae bacterium | reverse complement strand
TGCCGTCGCAGTGGCGCTATCCGCGTTCGCAGCAGGAAGTTTGTGAGATATGCGGTTTAATATTAAAATTCTCATTCCCGGTTACATTCCTTTCTGTTCCTGAAATGTTAATTAAACAAAAAAAGGAAAGGCTTTCAACTCTTCGCCTTTGCGCTTATATTTTTGCCTATGATCAAAACATGCAATCTTCGAATTTTTGTTGCAGCGTTTATTGCAGCGTTATCACTGCAGACCGGCGCGCTGTGCCAGGAATGGGACAAGAAACTGCTCAGCAGCATAGATCACCGTTTCCAGCAGGAAGGACCAACGGTTGTAGTCGAGTACGACCTGGACTACCGTTTTCTTTTTATCAAACTCATGAATCTTGCCACTGCCAGGGTCGAAACGGCTGAAGGCGCCTGGCTCAACAGCGCTACCGGCCGGCGCCAGAAGGCCCGTTATATCAAGGCGAATATTGATTCCAACGACGACCCTGAAAGCGAAGACCGCGGCAGAGTGTCAACCCACCGGGAGATATTCGCGCTGTTTGACATGCCGGAAGTTGAAACGCTGCTGTATGTGAAAAAGGCAAACGAGTACGTCAACCCGCTCTTCAAGACTCCCAAAAAAGCAAAATACAGAGAAGTCTATGATCTTCAGCATGACCCTTTGCGTTTTATCAGACGCGATTACCTGAATGATAAAGTGCAGACCAATCTCGTGGGGTCAACCGAGCTCGCCAGGCAGGGAGAGGAAATTGCCACAACGCTCCAGATCATTTCTGATGTTTACGCCGAACGCCGGGAAATGCTTGATGAGGATTCGGACGTTATAATAGATGTCAACATAGACGGAGTTGTAACTCCTTTTGAAATCATCACCGAAAAGGACAATGCCCCTGTTCGCATCGACGACGAAAAAGTTGAATGCCTTAAAGCGGTTATACGTCCTACCGAGGAAGCCGAGGGCAGGGGGCGAAAAGCTATAGTCTGGGCCATTTCTTTCAGGGACCTGGCAAAGCTCAAAGACGACGCTGATCTCATGAAGGTGGCCGAACTTACCAAGCAGTGGAGCATGGTCCCTGTGGCCGCGGATTACGGACTGGCCCTTGGTTACATACGCGCGTCTTTGAAAAGTATCACCCTCAAACAACCCGGCCAGGCTGCTGAATAACCTTATCGGCCTTCCTGCCGCACAGGAAGAAAAACACGATCCCGCCCGTAATCAGGTACAGGTGGTAAGTGAAAAAGCGCCAGATCAGTACAACTATTCCAGTCAGTGACGCAGGGACGAAATAGCCGAGTATCAGCGCGCTCAACAACTCCACTCCGCCTCCGCCACCTGGAACAACTATCAGCAGGCCGAATGTAAAGAGGAGACCCTGAATAGCCATGAGGGGAAAGGGATTCTTGTCGGGAGAAAAGGCAAGAACCGTGAGCGGTAAGACGCCATAGCGACAGCTCCACTGCATAAAAGCGAACAGGAAGCTTCCGACAAGAGCCGCTTTTCTTCGCTGAAAAAGAAACCGTACCATCCGCAATGTGCGTTTAACGGCAAGACTAAGCCTCGCCCGCCCCAGCCGGAGCCTGGCCGGAAGTCTCAATCCTGCAGTTAATTTGCGCCGGCCCAGCCACCGCTCGATTCTGCGCGCAGACCTGGCGCTAAGAAGAAAAAACAGCGTAACAGTCAGCATAAACGCCAGAGCCATAATGCCAACCCGGCCGGGAGTGGTGGCCTGCATATTCGCAAAGATTCCGCGCCAGACCGGATCAATTATGACCACTGCGCAGGTAGCTGTCACAAGTAAGACAAAGTACGCGAAATCGAGCATTATGTCCGCAGCCAGCATCGAAGCCGCTCTCGTGTACGGAACTCCGGACCTCTTCAGGAAAGCCAGCCGTGCCGCAGCGCCGCCGACCCCGGCCGGCGAAGCGGCAACCCCGAACTCGACGGAAAGCGCAATAGATAAAGCCCTGATATATTTGAGTTTGTGCCCGAGAGCATTGGAAAGCACACATATTCTGGCTCCGTGGCACATCCAGGCACAGACCACCATACAGAGAAAAACCGGAAGAAAGAAAACCGGGAATTCCCGGAGAAGCCGCAAGGTCCCTGGCTGCAGCGTGAAAAATATGACTGCCGTCATCGCCACCAGCCCCAGGGCAACCCCCTGCAGGCCATATTTAACCAGCGATCTGAAACTTATTCTAATTCGTTTTTTCATTGGCGGTTACCGAATCAACCAGATCGCGGTAAGTTGTTGGCTGCCTGTCTCTCAGAGCTTTTTGAACATGCATACATATCGATTCTCTTATCCGGGCGTATTTCAAATCTGAAGGATGCACCGCTATGCGCAGAATTCGCTTCTTCCTGTTAATGGCATGCCACAATCGGATCCATAAAACGGAAACATCCCTTCTCCACTTGCTACGGGCGCTGTATACAAGAACGGGCGCAGTAATTCGCATATTTTCCGGCAGCAGGCGGATGTTTCCCCAGAGCACAACGTATGCAAGCCTGGTCCGGGCAACGGCAGCAAGCCCGTCGCGGTTTATCAGCCAGGCCGGCGGGACAAATCCGCTGACATCAAATCCGGCATCGCGCAACGCGACCCTCCCGGCATGAATACGCCTCTGCGCCTGATCCTTGCTTAACGACTGGAATTCGCCCTCTCTGTCCGTATAGACCTTTCCGATTAACCGCGGCGCCGGCGCCGCCGGCAGACGGTCGGCATAATGAGAATAGCCATGAAGGCAGATCTCATGACCTTCGTCCTGTCTGCCGCGCAACCAGTCAACAAATTCCGTTTCTTCCTCCAAGGGGCGGCCTCCTTTGGGCGAGGGAACGGTCAGCAGCGAAGTGCGCTTTGCCCCGAGCTGCGCCATAAGATCGATAAAATCGTCGCACTCGTCTTTCGTCTCCGGGGTCAAATCGTGAAACGAAACAACAAGCAATCGTTGCCCGCGTTCAGACATCGAATTCTCTGACAAAGGTTGACACATAAACTTCACGGCTGCTGAGTTTTTCAAAACGGCTGATTCGGCGCTGGTCGAAAAGCCTGAATCCATAACGCTCAAATACCTTGGCTGGCCTTGCGTCGCCATAGGTCTGTATCTGGCCGTACACCCGTTTTACGCCGCGCCCGGGCAGAGACTTGATAAATCTGAATATGATTCGCCGGGTTACCTTTCCGTTTCTCCACTCCGGCAGAAAATTAACATGAAAATGGGCGGATCGTTTCGGGTACGCCGGGGTTTCTGAAGCTGATCTGGTCAAGACCCATTTCAGGAAGCGGTAATTCTGCTTTTCATACTTGCCGGCGGCTGCTCGTAGAATCACTTTCGGTATGGTTATCCCGCCAACCAGCAACGCCTGTGCGAAAGGATAGAAACGGTGTCTGACACATCCGGTCAGGTATCCGACAACCCTGCCTTGATCTTCCGCAACAAGGCAGCTTTCCTTTTCAATGTCCGTATAATAGCGGGTGAAGAAATCCGCAAAAGCATCCCTGTCGGTAAACAAGGGTTCGATAGGATCACCCATGAAACCTGTCTCGCAACAGATATGCCTCACTGTTTCGCGGTCATTGCCTGAATACGGCCGTACTTTACAGCCCATCTAACTCCTCTTGGCTTATCTCTCCGGAACAATCCGAATTCCTGCATAAATAATCATAGACGCTTATCAAACGCTCAAAAGTATGCTCAATGCTGCGGCTATTTACAATTCTTTCTCTCCTCTCCCTCCTGGCATCCTCGCCTTCCCCCAGGTCAAGACACCGTCCTATTGCCTCGGCAAGAGAATACGGCGAAGCATCTTCCGCCATTACAGGCTCCCCCTCGCCGCACACAGCTTCCTCAAGGCCCCCGCCCCGGACTGCCAGGACACGTGTTCCGCAAGCCTGCGCCTCAAGGCACACAAGCCCGAACGTTTCACATGTTCCCGGATGCACCACAAGATCGGCTGCTGAAAACAACTTTGCCAGCCTTTCCCTGTCACTGCAATAGCCATACAGGGTTATATCACTTCTGCTCGCGGCATATCGTTCGGCCAGTTTGCGCTGCTCTCCATCTCCCACAAGAAGTAAATGTGCGCTGGCCTCCGACAGACCGTTCAACAAATCCATCGCCTCCAGCAAGGGGCGAACGTTCTTCTCGCGCGCGATCCTACCCACATACAACAACAGCTTTGTATGGTCAGGCAATCCCAGCTCCACTCTGATAGCTTCCCTCGAATGCTTCGGACAGAAAACGCTGACATCCGTTCCAAGGGGAACAGTTACAAGCCGCTTTACTCCCATCTCATTAAGAACTCTATGGAAACACTCGGTCGCAACAACCGTCGCAGACATGCGATTATACAGGTTAAACAGATACCGGTAGACACTGAAAGACAACGCTTTTTCAATCGGCCGCCCGACATACTTGCGAACAGTTCGCCCCACCGCCCTGGGATAATCGGAATGATAGAAACCTACCAAGGGGATTCCATGCCTGCAAGCCGCCTCCACACCGATCCACGCAGAACGATAAGGACTGTCGACCTCAATTATATCCGGGTTCTCATTCTTTATCACATTCAGGATGTTCTTTCTTGAAATCAACATCCTGTAGCTGCGTGATCCCGGCAATGCCGGCGACTTTATGCCGTATATTCTGCTTCTCTCCACCTGCTGTACAGAATCAGCCTCTGCAGGGATAACGGCAAAGTGGTCTATTTTTTCTTTCCCGGAAAAATAATGAACCTTATCGTAAAGATAACGCTTCACTCCCCCGCTCAAGTCGCTGTGAAATTGAACTATATCACATACTTTCACTGTCCCCTGAGTTTACCCATTCGGTGTGGACCATGCCACACATTTTAAAAACTGCCTCCTCAGCAGAATCTGTGGGTTAATTCGGTTCTTTATATGTGCCCGAAACG
>CAYTRK010000192.1:0-4905 GCA_964440205.1 uncultured Victivallaceae bacterium | reverse complement strand
CTTGAAAGTATTTTTTTCAGTTAAACGTGGTGTAATCAATAGTACATTACTCCGTACTGGCCTACATAATATGCGCGGGTCTTTCCCTGATATCCTTCTAAGCCGTCCCAGATGGCAAACACCGAGCCGACATAGGGAATCAACCGGCACCATTTACGCCAGTAAGTTTCTTTTCCTTTGATATAATCCATATATGCTGTCGGCTTTGTTTATACCTGATTAAGCCACATTAGTTGTGCCTGAAGAGGATATGGAAAGCAATACAAAAGCGGGAAAGCAAGGCATCGTCACTGAAAAAATGATGTTTTTGGTCCATGCTATTGCACAGGGCAAGAGTTCTGACAGTCGCGACATCGGCATATAAGCCTGATATGCATTTCGACAAGCAATCGCAACCAACAATACACTGTCACCTTTTGCCCAAGCCTTCGGCAATTGAGGGTGCATAGCTTGGCAAGTGCCTGCGATGCGTCAAAATTGTATTCAACATTCCTATAGTCGTATTTGAAAACCCGATGGTGCTGTTCGACGCGAGCACACGGCTGTCTAGTGTCCGAATTACCCAGTAAGTCATTCTCGCGTCATAAGCATCAATTTGTGAGGTGCTGCCGGGAATATCGATTTTTTCCCCGGTTTTGCTGGAATCAACAGCGCAGAGAATCAGAAGGCAAACGTTAGCCTTTTTGGTGCGCATAGTCGCAGCTATGTGTTTGATGGCGCTATTGTCGAAGGCTTTTTGACCCTTATTAATGACTTCGTGTGCCGTTACAGTTCGAATACCGTCTTTGGAAAGACGCGAGTTGAGTTCCTGGAGAAGGTCGAGGTTCAGTGAAACTTGACCGTCTTTGCGGGTATAGTAAAGAATTCCAACGGTTTGCTCATCAAAAGCGTCTTTTAACGTAACCGGTGGCAACTGACTTGCCAAGACATCAGCGCGCTGGCGCCATTTCGATCGCATCGTGGTTTTCTGTACGTCGGTTATCCACTGTCGGGCTTTCAGTCCTCTATCCTGCTTCAGATAGAGCGCCGCGAGTTCGAGTTTGACGGCCTCCAGTTCGAACGAAGTCCGCAAAGCCTTATCGTAGGATCGAATGATGTAAAGCAACAAGCGTTCAGCCTCGGTTGTCTGTTGCCGATTCACTGCTGACTGAGCTTTGCGCCATTCTTGATCAAGCTCCATAGCGGTCTCGAGCCGTTGGCGGATACGTTCATACTCTGAGCGTGGATACCGTCCGAGCATCCATATAATCCATCGGCCTCCCGAACGCGCCTGGTCCTCCTTGAAAGCCTCGACCTCGCGCACCTCGATAGCGCTCTTGATGGTCGTCTGCGAGGACTTGTTGTCAGTTTCGGAGACATGAACTTCCGCAAAAATGTACTGCGCAATCTGCGTCTGAACTGAGCGGATAGCATTCCTCCGGGCCGTTTCGAGAGAATCATTGCTTTCACCTTTGGCTTTGAAGTAGAGGTGTCTGGGGCCGTGCTTTTGGGGATTATGCCACCATGCTGGTGTTTCAGGTTGAAAGCCGATGCTCGTACAGCCGCAGGGCACGAGGAAACAGAGGGGCAACACCAGCGTCACCATGCATAACAAAGCATGAAGCAAAGCATTTGGAGACTTCATTTAGCAACCCTTGCTTTCATGGCGTTTTCTATACCGTTTTGAAGACGTTTCTTATAGTCTTTAACTGCTCCGGAAATGTCAGCAATGATTCGCCCTTTCGGCGAAATGACAAAAGTGCGTGGGATGCCTGAGACTCCAAACTTCTCTGCGGCCTTGTGGTAAGGATCTAAAAGCACCTCTGTCTTTGGATCTATTTTCTGCTTTGTCATAAACTTGCGCAACTCTTTCTTGGCGCTGAGTGGATCTGTGCTTACAAGGTAGAAACGCATTGACAAGCCCTTTTCCCTGCTTTTCTTAAGCGCAGGTCTTACGACTTCAAGGAAAAGCGGCAGTTCCTTCCGGCAAGGAGGGCAATTAAGCCCCATAAAGTTTAGCACGACCACAGATCGGGGCCTTCTCGGTTGTTTAGCGCCTTCGTAATATAGTCGCGAAAGATATTGATACTCACCGTCCATATTGATCAGCACGGGAGCGGGAGCTAAAGAGCCCACGCTATTTGTTGCAGCCATTGAATTCCTGACCGTTACTACTGCAATTATTGCCGCAGCAATTACTATGATGAGGTGTGTTTTCATGCTTCAATGATCATATTTAATAGCATATCCTTAGTTTTCAATGCAACGAAGAACGAAGATTTTCATAATTAGTGTCGGCGTACTCTGTGCTGGGTTGCTTGCATGTCATGGCACGAATCACGGGAAGACCGTCACCCTCCTTTTTTCGGGCTCGGCTAACGGCATGCTGCGCTCTTGTCACTGTCCCAGCAGTCCCTGGGGCGGATTGGCGAAGCAGGCATGGCTAATTGATAATATCCGAGAAACGGCCAGTCGTGACACAGTGATTGCGCTCGATTCCGGTGACCTTTTTCCGCCAGAGCCTGCCCTCAAACGTGCCAAACTCTTGTTGGAAATTTTCGATAGTATTCAGCATCAGGCAGTTGCCATCGGGGATCAGGAGTTATCGTCCGGGCTTGACTTTTGGGTTAAAGTAAATCAGGAAGCTGAAGTCTGGGATTCCGGGAAAAAAATGCCAACTTTTCCTTGGCTCTCCGGTGGCTACCGCCTCAGTTCAGGACCACGACAGGGCCAGATGCTTGTGACCCCATGGCAGGTGCTGCGTGTCGCGGACGTGAATGTCGGGATTGTGTCTGTGACAGGAAACGCCGCGTGGCGTTTCGCGCGGACGAAACCTGAGAGGGTGACGTTGACCGATCCGGACCGCATGATAGCGGTATTCATGGAGAATGTAGAGAAGCCGTTGGATTTGTTAATCGTATTGTCCCACCAAGGCCTGGATGCCGACCGCGCGTTAGCTACACGGATGACCGGCATAGATTTGATCATTGGCGGCCATTCACAGTCACTCATAAGTCCACCTGAATTGGTCAATGGGGTTGCAATCTGTCAGGCCGGCAAAAACGGTGAGAATCTCGGGGTCCTAGTACTTGCACAAAATAACGATCAAGTGAAGAACAGTGCTGTGCCCCATGGGACATCTCCAGTTTTAACCAGGAAGTCTGGCATTCAGAAGGACCCATTTGAGGCGGTAGTTATTCAAGGTCGACGCTGGTGCATTGCCCAACAGATTGTCCCGCTTACTACTGCTGTAGGAGATTCCCCGGAGGTGGCGCGGCTTATTGACGCATACTACAGAGAGCAAGACTCGGAAAATGCAAAGCGGCTGTCAGTTCCCGAGCCTCAGGCGGAAAAAGAAGCCCCTCAAATGGTGTTGACAGTTCCTTCTGAACCCGTAGTTTTGAACGTTGGAAGCACGCAAGCAGTGGAGGTTGTGATTGGGAACCGTGGAGTTACACCCCTTGTTATTGAACGTATCCGCAGCAAGAGCCCGTGGATGAAGGTTCGTGATGTACCTGACAGGATCGAACCCGGCGAAGAAGCCATAGCGCGTTTCGGTGTTGTGGCAGACAAGATTGACCGTTTCTTTCGCTGCGAATTCTCAATAATTGCGAACGATCCTGTCCGGCGGGTAGTTGTGGCTGGCTTTCCTGGTCGCGTGGAGGGCCCGATGCCGGGACTGCTTGATGTGCCCGGCCTTTGGTCGAATCTGTATACGACAGCGGCTGTGGCAGCGAAAAGGGACGTTTCAAGTGTGCCTGAAGAGGCGGTGTGGAATTCGGGCAAGGAGCAGGGGCGCCGGGTACTTGTGGAGTACTTCTTTTCGCCAGGCTGCCCCGACTGTCGGGAACTTGAAAAGACATTTCTCCCTGACTTCACTAACCGCTTCGCGGAGATTATCGAGTTTCGCAAAGTTGATGTTACAGTGCCGAGCAATTACCTGCACCTTGCGCGGATGCAGGAGCGCCTTCGCGTTCGTTCCAACGAACCAGTCTCAATCTATGTTGATAGCAATACTGCCGTCCTGGGTTTGGATGCAATTCGTGCTGAACTTATTCCTATTGTTATAGGCCGAAACGGGGCAGGGCAACCGCAAGATCTCACGGGAGCAGCAGCCCATGAACCATCCGGGACAAATATTGCGAGCCAAGCGGTTTTGAAGAAGGCCATGCAAGAAGAGGCGCCTCCGCCAGCGACAAAGGGCTCCAACCTTCCAACTCTTCTGTCCAGTCGTCTCGACACGTTCGCTCTCCCTGCAATGTTACTTGCGGGATTGGTAGACGGTGTCAATCCGTGCGCCTTTGCCACGATAATTTTCTTCATCACGCTGTTGGCTGTGGCGGGCGTAAAAGGTCCGAGGCTCCTGTTGGTGGGAGCGGCCTATAGCATGGCAGTCTTCTGTACCTATCTCCTGCTGGGCTTCGGGGCGCTCCGTTTTTTGCAACTCCTCGCCAACGCCGTGCGTCTCGGTTCTTTGTTGCGATGGGTTATGGTTGGAGTGCTGCTGATTCTTGTTGTTGTGTCCTTCAGGGATGCACTGGTTTTCTCGCGGTCAGGCCGTGCTTCTGATGTGGCCCTTCAGTTGCCGGACCGGCTGAAGCGGAAGATCCACGAGATCATGCGAACGCGCCTCCGACCTTCCAGCCTTTTCTTCAGTACGCTGGCAATCGGCTTTTTCGTGACCATCCTTGAGGCTGCCTGCACGGGACAAGTCTACGTTCCTACCCTCGTGGTTCTCAGCCGGTATGCGGAGACACGAAGCAAATCATTCTTGCTGCTTGTGATCTATAATCTCATGTTTGTGCTACCTCTTGTGGTGGTCACGGTCGCTACATACATGGGAACCCGGAATCAACGGTTGCTGAATTGGAGTCGTCAAAACGTGGTTTGGGGCAAATTGACAATGGGCTTGTTTTTTCTCGCAAT
>CAYTRK010000191.1:0-4940 GCA_964440205.1 uncultured Victivallaceae bacterium | reverse complement strand
ATCCTCGATTTTCCTGTCAATCTTACCTATGTTCCCTTATGGCAAAACTTCAGAAGCCTATATTTCGGCAGAAGACGCAGTTGCGGAGTTTGCAGCGCCCGGAATTCAATTCTGGCTTGCTATAAGACACTATGCGCTATCGATTGTTTCCATCGGAAGAGTGTGAGATATGCGGGCTAACTGTTTTCTGACCCACGGATTCTGGGAAAGAGGCTTATTTATTAAGCGGCAGCATAACCAAGCGGCGGGCATTGTTGCGGGTATTGATATCTTCATGGGTTGGAAGATCGACAGAACCGGCTATATCAAGCTTGAAATCAGAGTCGGAATCAACCGGGATTTTCACGCTGACGGTCCGACCGGGTTTAACCCCGTTGAATGAAAACACCTTTCGGACATCATCAATGTTGACGCCCAGTTTGAGCAGTTCGACCTCTTCTGTCCCCCTGTTTTCTGCAGTAACAGTAATAACGGGCCTGTTTGCAGGACCAGTCTGCTCTACGTAAATGCCAGCCAGGGCAGCATCATAGATATTCTTCTGTTCTCTTCGCAGCACGCGTTCAGCATTCAGGATGCCCTCTCCGTAAACAGGGTCAGCGTCCGGCTGGCCGGCGTCGTTGCTGTTAGACTTCAGGATTTCCACTGCCTCACTGCCCGAAATGCGCTCTTCCGCAATAAGATACGCGATAAGCCCGCTAACAAACGGAGCGGCTGCCGATGTTCCGCTGAAAAGCATTTTCTTGTCTTCCGGAGCGGCCGCTTCGACTGCGGCAGCGGGCGCGGCAAGATCTACCTGTCTGCCTTCATTGACAAACGGAAGCTTTTGACCCCTGGCGTCTACGCCTGAAACCGCAACCACTTTCTCGTATCGGGCAGGGAAGGATAGCTGATCGACGGAATCATTTCCCGCAGCGGCTACAATCGTGGCTCCACTGTTGACGGCGTAGTCAACGGCTTCTTCAAGAATAAAAGCGTTTCCATAGGTTCCAAGTGAAACGTTTATTACCTTTGCGCCCCGGTCTACGGCTTCGACAATCCCTTTCGCCAGAGTAAAAGCGTCGCCTACTCCTTCAGATCCTGCGACTTCGATTCCCAGTATTCTTGAGGAGGGCGCAACAGACTGGAACTCTTCCCCTCGGCCAACGATAAGGGAGGCAACAGCCGTTCCGTGCCCGGCGTTTGCCTGACCGTTGTCTTTCTCTGACAGAAGACTGATTCTTTCGATTTGCGCGCCGTTCAGTAGAGAATGTTCGGTAATTGCAGTATCAATGACAGCTACAGTTACGCCTTTTCCCCATTCATGGTTGTCTTTTCCGATACCAAGCCAGCTATTAGCATGGGCGCCGAAACCAGTATACGCTTCTTTGTCTACAAAAGGGGAAGGATCTACAGGTTGAGGAATCAAAGCGAAGTAATTTGGTGAATACTTCGCTTTTAAGCCTGAGGCGGCAAGCAACCGCTCTAAAGCGTCGCGCCTTTCCGCCCGCATGCGCACGGAATTACCAAGCTTCGCAGTGGCAAGCGCTGCAAAGCCTTTATCTTCAGCCATTTTAACAAAGCGCTGTCTGTCAGACTCACTTTCAAAGCTGAGTATAAATTCGTCTTCGATAAGATCCGGAGGCGACGGTTCAGGGGGCGGTTCGGGCTGTTTCAGCTGTCCTGGGGCGGGTGATTTCCTTCCTGTGCGGGCAGTAGAAGGACGGTCTTCATAATCATCGACTGCCGGCTTGCGGCTCCACCGCCGGCGCGTTTGGTCTTTTCCGGATTCCTCAAAGCCGTTAGCGGGCAATTCCTGCCTGAAGCGGTCAACGATTGGTTCGCTCTGCTTGACCGCATCTTCGAGCAGGAAAGAAGCCGCCCACATGGTTAATGCGGCAACGAGCAGAAGAATCAGGACCAGACTAAGGCGGCTGATGCCTTTTTTCTGATGACTGGTTACCATTTCACACCGCCTTGTATCCAGGAGCTACCTCCTGCTGTTAAGCTTCATCAAAAGACGCAGAATCTCAAGATAAAGCCATACTAAAGTAACCATCAGGGCAAAACCACCATACCATTCCATGTATTTGGGCATCCCCTGGTTGCTAGCAGACTCAATAAGATCGAAATCCAGTACAAGGTTCATGGACGCGATAACCACAACTATCACGCTGAACCCTATGCCCACTGGCCCGGCGCCGTGTATGTAAGGAATGCCAACTCCGAAAAATCCAAGGATGAAAGTAGCCATGTAAACCAGGAACACTGCGCCGGTAGCTGCCATCACTCCTGCTCTGAACTTCTCCGTTACCTTGATGATACCAGCTCGATAGGCAACCAACAGGCATATCAAAACGCCGAAAGTCAGACCAACCGCTTGAAGAACAATGCCGGGAAAAGATGCCTCGGCTATTATCGAGATCCCGCCGATGAAAAGCCCTTCAAGCAAAGCGTAAATCGGAGCCGATACGGGCGCCCAGTTTGTCTTGAAAGCAGTCACAAGGGCGGCAATAAGGCCGCCAATAAGGCCTCCGAATATCCACGGCCCCATCTCACGCATGGCAGCGTCAGCCATCTGCGGCGTAACCTGTCCGTCAAGAAGCGGCAGGCCTTTTCGCCAGACCAGCGCGGCGGAAAACAGCAACAGGACAAGAAGTATGGAAGTCTTGCCGACTGTTCCGTTAATAGTCATTGTCTGTGAACCCGTTGCCGCTTCGCCTCTGTGCGACAAAAGAATTCTGTCATTAAGCGCAGGATTAGCAGTTCTCATTTGTTATTCCTTTCTATGATTGTTTCTCTTTCAGATTCAAAACATGCACAACTTTTTCAGAGCTCCCGGCCATTATGAACTCTGTCTCCGGATCGAAGACGACCGCCGAAAACCGTCCGTCTATCGATTCAAGCTTCAGCAGTTGTTTGCCAGATTCAACCTCCCACAGCCTGATGGTATGGTCCCAGGAAGCGCTGACAGCAAACTTGTCGTCAGGGCTGAAACAAACATCATAAACGCTGAAGTTATGACCTTCAAGTTCATGAACCGGCTTGTGTTCTTTCAGGTCCCATATCCGGACCATGTTGTCTCTGCCCACGGAAGCAACCAGCTTTCCGTTGGAACTTATATCCAACGCCGTAACACCTGCTTCATGGGCTTCAACACATTCCCGCATTTCCAGGTTCTGCGCGTCCCAGAAGCGCAACATGCCGTCTTCGCCTCCGGAAACAATACCTTTATCATCAGGAGTAAAGCGCACTCCGTTTATACTGCCCCATTTTTTCTCTCCGGCCGCTCGCTCGGGTTCGCCGTTTTCGAAATCCCAGACAGTCACCATGCCGGTATTAAGCGAAGCGCACATGTTTCTGCCGTCACTGCTGATATCGATACCTGTGACGCCGCCGCTCATCTTTTTTTTGCCCTGCTTTTTCCACAACATCCGGCAGTTCTCGATATCCCAAGCAACAACGTCCCCGAGGCGGTCGCTCGTGACCGCCCTGGAATCTTTCGGCGAGCACCGCACGGCCAGCACACCCATCTCGTGGGCAAACTCATTCATCAGTTCGGTTCCGTTCTTCCAGTCCCATATCCTGACAGCGCCGTCTTCGGACCCCGATACCAGCCTCTTGCCGTCGCCTGATATATCCAGCACTGTTACTTCCGTCTCATGCCCGGAAAGAACGCGGCTGTCCTCTTTAACAATGAAAATCTCTTCGCCATCTGTAGAATAATCCGAGACTTCCGGTTCCACCCCCGCTATTTCCTCGCTTCTTGCATCAAGAACCCTGGATTCCACCGGTCCGTTTCCAGCTCCGGGTTCGGCAGATCGGGAAACACCAAGATTCCTGAGTTCGGTCTCAAGCGACAGGCGGTTCTTTATCTTAAGGATTATGTTGCGCTCTTCGGCCCCCTCACTCCCGTCCGCAGTTGTGCAGGAATACAGCCACTCCTCCAGCCGTGGATAAATATCTTTTTTCTCCTGTTCGCTCAACGCCCCTGCCGCAGAGTCGAATGCATCGAAAAAATCGCCACTTTCCAGCGAGACAAACTCTTCCAGGGAAGAGGTGACGCCTTCTTCGCCGAACTGTTCCTCGAGCCAGTTTTGTTCCTCGGGCTTCAATTCTTCGTCCGCTGCAACGGCCCAGTACGCGCAGGCATAGAGAAACCTGCGGACATCAAGAGACTTTTCACTGGCTTTAAATGGCGCTTCTTTCATGTAATGTCCTTTCGAGTTATATGGTTCTGGTAAAAGCTGGCAGGACATTTTCTTTCTAAACATCTATTTACCAATGGGGTAAGCCTGTTCCAGGCATTCTCCCCAGCTTTCATTCGTTTTAATAAAACTTTTACCACTACCCGTTATATAACTGTTAAAACGGAACTCCCAAGTCAATCATCTCGGTCTCAATATCGAACCGTTTTGCAACAACTTGACTCAGGGCCCTGACACCAAACACTTCCGTCGCATAATGTCCCGCAAAAACAGCGTTTATATTGTATTCCCGCGCCAGGTTATATGCAACAAGCGAGGGCTCGCCTGATAAATATGCGTCAACCCCTTCCAGGGCGGCTTCTTCGATTCCTTCGGATGCGTCGCCTGATATTACGGCAACGGTTCTCACTTCTTTCCGGCCGAAGTCCATGGATTTAACCTCCTGGCCCACCCTGGCTCTAACCATTTTTTTGAAATCCGGATATAACATCGGCTCGGAAAACTCGCCCCTGAACCCTATTTGCGTGCCTTTGTAATACCCAAACGGCTTGAGTTTCTTCAGGTCCATGACCCTGCAAATCTGCGCGTTGTTACCGTACCGTGCATGGGCATCAAGAGGAAGATGGCAGGCATACAGGGCAATGCCGCGTCGAACAAGAAGTTCGATCCTTCTATAGTTGAGGCCGGTAACTCTCTTGAGTGAATCACCCCAGCTTATGCCGTGATGACAGACAACAGCATCCGCGTTTCTTGCCG
>CAYTRK010000190.1:0-4955 GCA_964440205.1 uncultured Victivallaceae bacterium | reverse complement strand
AGAATTCCTGCTGCGAGTTCGGAAAGCGCCACCGTGAGGGCACGAATTCTATTGAGCCCAGCGCATCCCAAGTCCTTGCGCTGCACTTGTTTGCCGATTCCTATTAATGCTTTGCGTTAATCAACACGGAGATCACTGCTATATCGGCCGGACTTATACCGGGAATTCTACTGGCCTGGCCGAGCGTTCTCGGCTTTACTTTTGAAAGCTTTTCCCGCGCTTCAATCCGCAACTGCCGCACAGCTTTGTAATTCATTTGATCCGGAATCACCTGGCGGTCCAACTCGTCTGAGTTTTCCGTCAATCTCAGTTCCCGCCTAATATAACCCTCATATTTAACACGGATCTCAACCTGGTTTTGAACCGGCTCCGATAAAGATTCATTCCGGTTTTCCAACTGCGAATACGTCACCTCCGGACGCCGAAGCAGTTCGGCCAGAGTCCGGCCGCCGACCCGGCTCGTTGTCAATCGATCGATTTCCTTCCCAATCGCCTGCTCTTCCATTTCCACTGCCTTGAAATAATTCGATGGTAGAATTCCTATTTCCTTGGCAAGAGCCAACATCCTGTATGATGCATTATCCTGTCGCAAAACCAGCCGACGCTCCGCGCGGGAGGTAAACATGCGATAAGGTTCGTCTGTGCCTTTGGTAACCAGATCATCGACCAGAACCCCTATATATGCCTCGTTTCTACTGATTCTCAAACCATCTCTGCCCGCCGCCTTTCTTGCGGCGTTAACCCCGGCAAAAAATCCCTGGGCCGCCGCTTCTTCATATCCAGTAGTCCCGTTGATCTGTCCTGCCAGGAAAAGTCCCTCGATTATCTTTGTCTCCAAAGTCTCGCACAGCTGCCGTGGATCCGCAAAATCATACTCGATCGCATACGCATATTCTCTTATACGCGCATTTTCAAAACCCGGAATAGAAGCAATCAGAGAATCCTGAACATCCCTGGGCAGACTATTAGAAATCCCGTTGGGATAAATCAAATCAGTCGCTCTGCCTTCCGGCTCCACAAAAACATGATGCCGGTCCCTGTCCGGAAATTTCACAATCTTATCCTCAACAGACGGACAATACCGTACTCCTGTTCCCGAAATAGCCCCTCCATAAAGAGAACTGCGGTGGAGATTGTCACGAATAATCCTATGCGTTTCATCTGTAGTATGAGTAAGATAACACGGAATTTGATCTTCACCCGGCGGCCACGGGACAATCTCCGGAGTGAATTGTTCCACGTGGAACAATTCCATATTTCTCTTCACTTCCCATGAGAAAAATGGTGGTGGCTCGAATCCGGGTTGTGGATCCATTGCGGAATAGTCAAGACTGTTTTTATCAAGTCGAGCAGGGGTGCCCGTTTTGAGTCTGGCCATCTCGAATCCTCTTTTTCTAAGAGACGCCCCTAGCGCGTCTGCTGCCGGCTCCCCGCGTCTTCCGCCTTCTTCCGAATGTTTTCCAATAAAAATTCTGCCGCCCAGAAATGTGCCGGGTGTAAGTACGACGGTTTTGGAGCACAGCTTACCTCCGTTTTCAAGCTGGACTCCGCTAATCCGTCCTTTCGCATCAACCATCAAATCGATTGCTTTGCCTTCGATAATTGTCAGATTCCTGGTGGCGCGGCACAATGCAACCATTCGTTTTGAATAAGCGGCTTTGTCGCATTGTGCTCTGTTAGCGCGCACTGCGGGGCCTTTTCTTGTATTCAGAACTCGAAATTGTACGCCTGTATAATCTGTATTTCTGGCAATTTCGCCGCCCAGAGCATCGACTTCAAAGACAAGATGTGATTTGGCAATCCCGCCGATGGAGGGGTTGCAGGACATACGGACCAGGGTTTCAGTTTCCATGGTTAACAGGGCAGTACGGGCGCCAAGCCGCGCAGATGCAAGCGCCGCTTCTGCGCCTGCATGGCCTCCGCCGATTACCAATACATCATATTGTTCAAATAAAGCCATCAGTCTTTCCAGATTGTAACATTGCCTGCCGAATCTATTTACCTACGCAGAAACGTGAGAAAATTGACTCCAGCATATCAGCATGATAGGTGCGTCCCAACATTGCGCCGATCTCCTCCGCTGATTCTCTGAGGTAAGTTATGGCTGGCACAAATTGCGCTTCGCGACGATCAGCCAATAGTTTTTCGCACTGGCGTACAGAATCCAGCGCGCGACTCACATGAGCCTCATGTCTGGCCGATATTGTGACACTATCGTCTGGCAAATCGGCTATTTTAAGCTTTGCGCTGACAGCGCTCTTGATGTTGTCAATCCCGTTGCCGTCCAGCAGGCTGCATGTCACCAACGGAATCTTCGCGGCGTCCCGGGACTCGACACGATTTCCGAGGTCAATCTTATTGGCCACTATAACTGTTCGATTCTGTCCGCATTTTTCAAGCCTCGTTTTATCCTCGGCAGTTATACCTTCAGAGGCGTCCAGAACATACAAGACTATATCCGCTCTTTCGACAAAATCTTCAGCCCGTCTTATTCCATCCTGTTCGATTCGGCACTTGGACAAGCGCAAGCCGGCTGTATCCACAAACCGCACCGGGACACCATCAAGAGTAAACTCTTCTTCGACAGTGTCACGCGTTGTGCCTGGAGTCTCGTTCACTATGGCCCTTTGCGCTCCAAGCAAAGAATTCAGCAGAGTGGATTTTCCGGCATTAGGCCTCCCGCAAATAACAACCAAAGCTCCATCCCGCAGCAGGTGTCCTTCATGCCAGGTCTCAAGCAATGATTCAAAATCAGTTCGGATATCCCGGATCATTCTTTCAATGTCACTCCAGGAAAGCGGCGCAATATCATACTCATCAAAATCCAAAGATGCTTCCATATCTGCCGCAAGACTAACGGTTTTCTCATAAAGCCTTGTCGTCCGGTCACTTAGCAATCCGCGCAACTGCTGCATCGCTGCCGCGGCGCTTCGTTCGGTTTTTGATGCGATAAGATCTGCGACTGCTTCGGCCTGAACAAGGTCGATGCGGCCGTTAAGGAAGGCGCGTTTCGTGAACTCGCCGCACTCGGCGGGTCGCGCCCCTGCCTGAATGATTGCCTCAAGTATCCTGCCTGCGGATATTGCTCCGCCGTGAGTCTGAATCTCCACCACATCTTCGGTCGTATAGCTCGCCGGACTTCTGTAGACAAGCAAAATGACTTCGTCGAGGATCCGGCCTCTGTTGCCTTGTCGAATATGTCCGTAAGCAAAGCTCTTCGCCGGCATCGATGACGGTTTCCGGCCCGTGAAGAGGCTGTCGGCTATTGGAATACTGTTTGGGCCCGAAACCCTGACGATGGATATTCCCGCCTTTCCCGGAGCGGAGGCGATAGCCGCAATTGTATCGTGAACATAGCTGTTGACCATGCCTAATGCTATTTGAGCGGTTCCGTTTCGTCAAGCAGGCTCGCCGCGATTCTGTCCATGCGAAGAAGCTCGAAAAATGCCTGCTTGACACCGAAGCTTTCCGAATCGACAATTTTAATATGTCATCTAATCATAGCAACAAATCAAGTGATCTCATTAACCCTGATATTGCCCATAAGATAGAAAACGCCAAGAATCAGCTTGAGCGGATGATCGATCTTACTCCTCAGATTATGCTGCTGGTGGACTCTGAGGGAGCAATTGTCAGGGCAAACAAACCAACCCTGGAATTTCTTAAAACTAAAGATTTTACCGACGTCCTTGGCAAACATATCTCAAAGCTTTTTTGCTGTAACCCTGCTTTTTTTGATGAATTGCTGGGAAACAGAAACGGGTATAAGACCTGCGAGACCGAAGCTGCTTTTGACAACGAAAAGACGCGCACCTTGAAATTCACGGCCGTTGACTCAGCTTCTCCGACAGAACCGCGTGTTGTAATTGTACATGACGTTACTGAGGAGAAAGCGAGAGAGGCGGACCTGGAAAAACAACATAAACTGGAGGCTGTCCAAGCCCTGACAGGCGCCCTGATGCACAACATCAACCAGTATCTTACTGTCATAATGGTGAGAACGCAGTTAATGGACACCGCCCTTCAGGAACACGAAGTTAAACGAGAAGATATCCACAACGGGCTCAAAGATATCTCCTCGCTTTCGATGCGCATTGCAGAGTTGCTCAAGTCCACGGAGAAGAAAAAAGATTTCGTAACGGAATCATACGTGGACAACATAAACATTCTGGATATCACTTCCCCCGAAGATCACGGCGGTATATCCGCGGTAGACATGAAAGTTTTCAGACTCCTGACCTGTTACATGGATGTTCACGAGAAAACATACTCAAAGCATGCCGGCACAACTGCCAGATGCGCCGCGCGACTGGCGCAGGAACTTGGGCTTGAAAAGGATCAAGTCACGCTCTGCCGGAGAGCCGGATTTCTACACGACATAGGAAAGATCGGCATTTCCGGATCTCTGTTGAGAAAGCCGCACAGACTCAACAAACATGAACAAGTCCTTGTACGCAATCATGTTAAAAAAGGCTGCCAGCTTATTAAATGTTTCCCTTTTTTCGAGGAAGAAGCAAGGGTTGCGCGCGACCATCATGAGAATTTTGACGGCACTGGCTATCCCCGGGGACTCAAAGGAAAAGAGCTTTCAATAATCACGCGCATTGTGTCTGTCTCAGACGCCTTTGAAGCCATGCGTGCTAACCGCCCGTATGACGCCACTCAGCCATTCGACCATGTTTACGCCTGCATAAAAGAACGCTCGGGCAGCCAGTTCTGTCCCGAAGTCGTGGCCGCGTTTGAATCATGCGCAGAAGATCTTAACGCCTTTATACGGCCTTAACCTGATCTATTCACGCAAAAAGCCAAGCGCTCCCCATTCCATGTAAACCATGCCACGCATGTTAATACTCACCTCTTCTCCGCCATCCGTAAGCTGCAGTCCGTAGTCCTTCTTTACGCCTCCTCAGCAGAATCTTTGGGTTAATTCGGTTCTTTATATGTGCCCGAAACGA
>CAYTRK010000189.1:0-5024 GCA_964440205.1 uncultured Victivallaceae bacterium | reverse complement strand
CTACGCACCTGTATGGTCCGACTCCCGTGGCTGATGATAACCCTCTGCGGAGGATTCCTCACCACCCTCATCCTGAGCGCGTTTCACTCCCATATAACCAATATCATCATACTCGCATCATTTGTGCCTGTAATTCTCGCCATGGGCGGCAATACGGGGATCCAGTCCTCAACTCTGTTGATCCGAAGCATGGCGCTCGGCGAGTACGGGAAGCAGCGGTTACGTTCACTGCTCCTGAAAGAAGTCCTCTCCGGCGCCTCCATGGGGCTTATCTCCGGAACGCTGATAGGAATTTTCGCGGCGGTCCTGACATTTTTTTCGCCCGACGAGATCAGCGGCCGATCCCCATGGATCATATCAGCCACCGTTGCCATCGCCCTTTTTGTCTCCATGACATTTGCCGCCACGTTCGGAGCGCTTGTGCCCGTCATGCTAGACAAACTAAAAGTGGATCCTGCGGTTGCGTCCGGGCCGTTTGTCACCATCACAAACGACATCGCAGCCGCCCTGATTTACTTCGCCACCACTCTATTGCTTATTACCGGTCTGGGCTGAAAATGAGTTCCCCCGTTGAAAAAACCGAGGCCATCGTTCTCAGTATCGCTCCGTATTCACAAAGCTCGCACGTGCTAACATGGATCACCCCGCGCTTCGGAAGAATCGGAACGATTGTCAAAGGAGCGTGCCGGCCGAAGAGCTGGTTCCTCGGGCAGTATGACCTTTTCTACACCTGTGAACTTCTCTTCTATCTCAGGGAACAAGGCTCCCTGCAAACCGCAAAAGAATGCTCCCCCTTGAAAAGGCGAGACTCCCTGCGCACCGACTGGCGCGCATGTATCATGGCCTCATACATGTGCGGACTCATCAGCCAGATCGCCGGCGAAGGGTCAACCCATCCGGAACTGTATACTCTGCTGGATATAACCCTTGATACCATCGCCGAACGGGAAGCATCCATACAATGCATGACATGGTTTGAACTGCGCCTGCTTGATGCCCTCGGCCTTGCGCCCCGCACACACAACTGCGCGCAATGCAGCGGTCCCGTGGTCTCAGGAACAACGCACCGCATACATTTTTCCCATGCCAGGGGCGGCTCAATCTGCGCACGCTGCTCTTCTCACAACGCCGACACAATTACTCTCACCCCGCCGGTTTTCGCCATGATGCGCTCATGGCAGAAGGCCTCCTCCCCGCTTTCTGCCTGCAACACAGCCTCGCCCCCAGCACAGCTTGCCGCGTTATCCAATCTGGTGGGTTCGTTTGCGGAGTATCACCTTGGCTTCAGACCCCGCGGCAGAGTGATCGCGCTGGAGGCCGCCGGGTTACGACGCGAAGCAAAATGGCAGAAGCTTCTTCAAGCCAATATGGCATAGCGGAGACAGAAGGCGCCGTTATAGCGGAGTACTCTTCAGGAGAGGAATTTATGAACTGAAAATTTCAGCTTATCCCGGAATGTTATGCCAAGGGACATAAATGTAAATCCAAGCAGCATCCACGTCTGGGGCCCTGGAATCTGTTCAACATCCTGGAGCTGAAAATCATCGATGCCGTATACCTGACCGCCCACATTGTCTTCGTAGGTCAGCAGAATACCTATCTCGTCAACATCGCCAAGCGAGCTATCGAACGTCGTCGAGTCGGTCGAACCCGACACATTGTACCATCCGCTTCCAAAGTTAAAATTCCTGACAAGCCGTCGCCATCCGGTCGAACTACCGCTCACATCAGCCAGCCACGTATCTGTCCCGGAAAGGAAATACCACGAAAGTGAATAACCCGTGTTTGATTCGGAATAAAAGTCCATGTTTACCGATTGGATTCCGGCAGTATTATAGTTCGAGCTTCCCGCCAGCGTTGAGTCACTGAAAATGTAGTCCTCCGCCACGGAACCGCCGGGATCCCCCGCGGTAATCTTCAGCCAACCATCGCCTGAAGTTCCCTCTTCCAGCGTTCCATGAGGACTTCCGGTTAGATTAGAATCATTGGTTGTCCACGAATCAAATTCTCCGGCCCACTCGGTATCTTTGTCAACTACAGCGCCAACACCCGCGCTGCACATCATCCCAAGCGCTGCCAGCATAATCAGCATCTTCTTCATATCAATATCTCCGTGGATCTTTTGATTCAATATCGCACTATTTCTCTTTCTTGACTCTGTAAAAATACGGCCCCTTGCCTCTTGCCGTGTTGTCAACATACTGCATATAACCGTCTTCCTGCGCCTCAATTCCTGCCTTGAGAGTTGAGAAGCCTTCGGTTATATCAGTGCTGCGATATACTGTATATTTCTCCCACTTCAAGCACGGCCAGCGCACGACAATCCCTTCGTCTTCTTCAGGGCCGGAATCCAATGCTCCCGCAGATAGCGAGCCTTCGTCGTTCGGGGCTGAAACGCGAGCCAAGCCAGCGGCAAATACCGAGCCTACGTCGTTCGGATCTGTCCCCGCAAGCAATTCCTGCAAGTCGCTCATACCGTCTTTATCGCTGTCCAGCTTAAGCTGGACAGCGTCAAGCTGGTCGACGCTGTCCACGCCGAAATGAGCCCGGATTTTTTTCGCTACCTCGCTCCGAGTGTCGAACAGCGGCCCCATCAGCGAAAAATCGGCAATCCTGTAATTCTGCTCTGCTAATGAAGCTTGTGAAAAGAGCAACCCCAAAGACGTTACATGACTAAGATCTTCGTCCCACATCACCGCCTTGTCTCCCGAGGCGAACGTTTTCCAACCTTTATCAAGATCAAATGGCACGTAATTTTCCACCGCGACATTATTCTGCGTCACAATATTCACGCTGTCGTTATACCACTTCCGACCTGAAGCGCCGGTCAGAACAACGGATCCGACACCCGGCTTATAGCCGTCCCCCTCAACGGTAAAACGCACCCCGCGTACGTTCGCAGCAATATAGTCGCCCCCGAAAAGGTCAGATTCGATGCCATCGGCAAGCACGCGAACTCGCGTTGGAGCAGGTGGCCCTGACTGCGCTCCGAAAGAAACAACTGCGTCAGACTCCTCTACAGTTACGGTCACAAAACCTCTCGCTTCTTCCTGCTCCCACTCGGAAGGCTCAACATCCTGTGTTGCCGCCCGCACACTAAAGATTGACGCCAACATCGCAATTGATGCTATATGTCCTGTATATTTTGTTGTTTTTGTCATGGTTGACTCACTGTCCACGTGTTTGATTCACCCTCATGATACCACCAGAAAGCCTCTCCTGCCTCCAGCGTCTCAGACGATATGTTTCTTCCTTCCTTCCACACGTTGTTGGCATTATCCCAATACAGACGCACGTATCTGCCGTTCCTTTGCAGGTAAATCCTGTCGCCCCAATTCGTAGCCACCGAATCAAAATTATTCCCCGAGTTGATGCTTCTCGATTCAGTGAAAGGCCATGCCACCAGGTTCCATCCAGGCGCCACGCTGCTGTCGGAGCTACCCGAAACATCTATGCTCACACTGAAATCCTCGGCGTCGAAAGGGAAGAAAGCAATTCCAGAAGTATTGCCCCGTTCCAGCCACATTGCCCTGCCCTTCGCGTGAAAGTTTGTAACGTCAGTTCCGTCGTCCCCTGGAGCGTTGGTCCATGAACCGCTACTGTAGGTATAAACGTTCCACCCGTTCGTCCAGTAGAAACGTGCCTTGTCTCCATCTTTCAGGCCCGTCGCAAGATCGTCGCCAAACGTATCATCCAGCCGGTCCGCGTTGCCGCTGTAATAGTGTACCGGAACCGCAAGCATATTCGTTCCCGCAAGCGTATCCATGCTGACTACATTCGTTTCTGTTGTATCACCCAGAAGAGCCGCCGCAAATCCCGCGCCCATATTGTCCAGCTCCGCCTGGCCTTCTACTATAATCTGTTCTACTTCCGCATTTGCCGAATTCGTGTTTACTCCAAGCGACCAGTCGGTGTTCGCTTTCGCCATTGCGCCGCCCCTGGTCCCTGACTGCGAGACATAAAGATCCCATACACTGTTTGAATAATCTATATGCACCGCAAAACCAAGCCACACGTTGGTATCCACACTCATAAGGTTTGTCCAGACGTTGTCTCCAACGGCATTTGTTGTGTAGGCCCGCAATGTTCCGCCAGTGTTAACGTAAAATGCACACGTTTCGTTGCTCACCGTCGGAGCGCTGCTTGAGTCGTCGTAGCATACGGGCTTTGCAAAATACTGAACCCACACATTCGCGTAATCTCCGGAGTTCGTATCAATATTCAGCGTCAGCCGGACAGTCTCGCCACCGTTGGTAATGCTGCACGCTCTGCTTCCCGCCAGCACAGGCGAGTTGATTACGGTTGCGCCTCCGTTCGTAACGCTCCATCCGTCGGCAGTAGAAAGGGAGCCCAGCGCCCGCCCTTCAAAACCGTCTCCGTATGGCAAGCTTACCTCCGCTCCAGTCGCCACTGTTGCTTCTGACAACACAAACGCGAAAGCAGCCACAATCGTCAATGCCTGTAGAAAACAAGATAATCTATGTTTTGATAGATGCTTATACATTGGCTGACTCCCTTAACATATTAGTAATATGACATATTATCAGGAATATGTCAATACCTTCTTGAGATTTTTTCCGCAATTTGCATTGTCCACAATGTGTTGCAGCGTCGACTCTATGAGGCGAAACATGCGCTCTGAGAGCGCACGGTATAACTGGTAGCATCACCACTTTTTCAAAGCAAAAATCACTCTCTTTCCTCCGCTCCCTCTCCACTGCCCTTCCCCACCTCCCCCTCTCCGCCTTTTGGCCCCATCCGCTCAAACACCCGTTCAGCCTGACTTTTCGAGAACCATCTCAAAAAAAACAACATGCTCATAACCGCCAGAAAGCCCAGAATCGCATAAATTATCAGCCAGGTGGATTTCATGCTTGGCGGCTTCACGTCAAACCCCAGCTTGCTCCCGCTGGTTGCGGGCCTGAGCGCATCTTCTATTCGCTCGAGTTTCCTCTCAAGCAAGCCCACCCTTTCCGACTGCGCGCGATAGAATTGCGCGTACTCTTCATTGATCTCCTGGGGAC
>CAYTRK010000188.1:0-5050 GCA_964440205.1 uncultured Victivallaceae bacterium | reverse complement strand
AATTCTTAACCGCCACCCTTAACCGTATACCCTTACCCGACTCACTTAACCCGCAATTCCTGCTGCGAGCGCGAAAGGGATGTGGGATGTGAGTTTGTGATTTCATGAAATTGTGGTGTATGGTATAAGAAGATTACAAAGACATGGAGGGATTGTGAGATGGCAGTAATGGAAGCTGAAGAGATAATGAAGATATTGCCTCATCGCTATCCGATGTTGCTGGTGGACAGGATAGTGGAGTGCGACGAGAGCAAGAGAATTGTGGGGCAGAAGAACGTAACCGTGAACGAGCCATTTTTCCAAGGTCATTTTCCAGGCACACCGGTTATGCCGGGTGTGTTGCAGCTCGAGGCTATGGCCCAAACTGGCGGGATACTGTTGATGAAAATGAACGATGCCTCGGGCGGAGTCCCGTATTTCATGTCTATAGACAAGGTGAAGTTCAGGAAAGTGGTTCTTCCCGGCGACACTATGAACATTGAAGTGGAGCTGCAGAAAGCGAGGTCGCGTTCGGCCCGGTTCAAAGCCAGGATAACGGTTGATGGTTCGGTTGTTTCAGAAGCTGAACTGATGTGTATGATTTCATCCGGGGAGCAGAGCTGATGCCGGAAATTCATTCAACTGCGGTGGTAAGTCCCGGCGCACAGATCGGGGAAGGCGCGGAGATCGGTCCGTACTGTGTTATTGGTCCGGAGGTGGAGATCGGCTCGGGTACAAAGCTTTTTAGCCATGTTGTTGTTGACGGCAAAACGGCTATAGGCGAGAAGTGCTCTGTTTTTCCTTTTGCAACCCTGGGAACCATGACGCAGGACCTGAAATACAAAGGCGGCAACACTTATGTAAGGATCGGTGACAGGACAACCGTGCGGGAATATGTCACTATTAATTCAGCCACAAATGATGGCGAGGCGACGGAAGTTGGAAACGACTGCCATATCATGGCATACGCACATATCGCGCATGCCTGCAAGGTCGGCGACAATGTAATCATGTCCAACTGCGCTACTCTTGCCGGTCATGTTGAGGTTGAAGACCACGCAATACTTGGGGGGCTGACAGGTGTGCATCAATTTGTTAGGATAGGCGCCATGGCGATGCTGGGAGGCTGTACAAAGGCTTGCCAGGATTGTCCGCCGTACATGATTGTTGACGGGAATCCGGCGAAGGTTGTCGGTCCCAACAAGACGGCATTCAAAAGAAGAGGAATGGATTCTGACACGCAGAGGCAGATCAGGAGAGTGTTCAAAGTTCTGTATCGCGAAGGGCTGTCAACCAGTCAGGCCCTGGAGAAGATCAGAAGCGGCGATGATCTGACTGCTGAAGCCGGGCATCTTGTCGATTTCGTGGAGAATTCGAAGCGGGGGATAATCAAATAGTTTCATGAGACACCATCGCGGCAGATATTTGAGGCATGCGGCAAAGCGAGTTGTGTGGAGGGGTTTTATATCGATATTTATCTTTGCTCTGGCGACAGGCGTATCCGGTGTTGGGGAAGCTTCGAGACTTACGAGAGATTCGAGCAGATTGAGCAAGGCGGATGGCAAGGGCTTTGTCAATTTCAGTTTTGACGGAATTGATGTGCGGTCATTTGTAAAGTCCGTAGGGGACATGACCGGCCGGATGTTTGTGGTTGATGAGAAAGTCAAGGGCGAGATAACGGTTGTTGCTCCGCGAATAGACCGGGAAAATGTTTATCCGTTGTTCGTTACGATCCTGGAATCTGTCGGTTGCACAGTGATGAGTGACAATCAATCGGATGTGCACAGAATTGTTCCGCTGCAGGACAGGCAGGTTCCCGTGGCTCCGGTGGTAGGCGCCGACGAGCCTACTCCTTTGAGCGGGCTGGTAACAAAAGTTATAAAGTTGGATTACGTATCGGCTTCGGAAATCAACAAGATCCTTGTTACGAGGCTGGGCCGGGGCAAGGGCGGATCTGTTTCGGCGATTGAAGAGACGAATCACATTGTTGTTACCGACACAGCCGGGAGCATCAGAAGCATAGAGAAGATAATTTCGGAGATTGACCGGCCGGGAAGAGAAGGTGTCACTGAGATTCTGCCTTTACGGCATGCAGACGCAGGGGAGCTGGCCGAACAGCTCAAATCGGCCATTTCTGAAAGAGAAAACAGGGCGCAGCGACTCAAGCGCAGGCTGCCTTCGGTGGGACGTGACAAACCTGGCGCAGGCGGGCTTACCATTGTGCCCTCTCCGCGTTCCAACAGTCTTATTCTCACAGGTACCCGTGAAGAGATCGATCATTTGTCGGGGATTGTGAAGAGGATTGATGTTCAAGCCGAGACCAGGGGCGGAAGGCTCAACGCGATATTTTTGAAGTACATTTCCGCCGATGAGGCCGCGAAAAGTATCGGGGCGTTGCTGGAGAAAAATGCGTCGAAGGCGGATTCAGGCGGCGGCGTGATATCCGTTGAGCCGAGTGTGGCTAACAACGCGCTCTTGGTGGACGCTTCATCAAGGGAGTTTAAGGCGGTAAAGCAGCTTGTCAGCCAGTTGGACAGGCTTCCTGAACAGGTGCATATCGAGGTTTTGATTCTGGAGTTGACGGGCAGGGAGGATTTCACGCTGGGTGTTGAGATGGCTGCGTTGGATCAACCGGACGCTAATAATGATAGCGTTATTGTTGGCAGCAGCATCACCCGCGAGAGCGCGCAGACTTTATTGCAGGCTGTGCAGGAAGGTATTTTCCCGAACGGCATAACCGTAGGGGTTGCCAGCGGAGCGCGTGTGAATGAGGAAGGAAACCTCTCGGTCGGATATCCGGGCGTTTTCAACCTTGAGGCGATGGCTGAAGATGTGCACATTGAGGTTCGATCTCAGACATCGCTCGAAGCCGAGAACAACAAGGAAGCCAGCGTGAGAATAGTCAATGATATTCCGGTGCTGAAGTCGACTATCGAAGGCGGCTCGGGCACTGCGCGTGATGTTATCCAGAATATAGAACGAATGGAGGTAGGGATAGAGCTTAAATTGACTCCGCATGTGATTGACGGCAGCGAAGTTCGAATGGTTCTTAATCCCAGCATAGAGACTGTTGTGGACTCCGGGCCTTCCGATACTCAGTTTACTCCTACGATCGCGCGCAGGGAGGTGTCGACGACTGTGACGGTAAAGGACCGGGACACCATTGTCATTGCCGGTCTTACTAGAGACGACAAGAACACGAAGGTCCGGAAGGTGCCCGTTTTGAGTTCCATTCCTCTTCTCGGTATGCTGTTCAGGCGGAGCGAGGAGATAGCGGAGAAGACGGATATTCTTATTCTTGTAAAGCCGCGCATCGTTACAGGAAAGGGGAATAGCGGCGAGATAATTGAGAAATGGGAAGGTCGCACCGGCATGAAGTCGGATTTCTCCGAATAGCAATTGGGAGGCAGAAGGACAGTGAGTGACGGCTTCCACAAAACACCTGGTGAGACGAAAAATTCCTTCAGCGAACCGAAGAATTCATCAAGAGAGCTTGCCCGTGAGTACGGTCTTGAATTTATAGATGTTCTGCCTGCGGGTTGTCTGGATACGGATCTGATTTCCAACCTTGCCGTAGAGTGGGCGCGTTCGCATTGTCTGCTTCCCGTGAGGATTGACGGGGATGCTTGCGTCCTGACCGCAGATCCTACTGCCGTGGAGGACCAGAATTATCTTGAATTGATGGTAGGCGGCCGGTTGCGTCCGGTTGTTGCTGAGCGCACTCTGATAATGCAGGGCATTGAGAGGGCTTATTACAGCAGGGACAGGTCTCCCGGCGACTACATAAGGGATCTTGAACCCGAAGAAGAAGAGATATCGATCGGGAGGGTAAAAGCCGACGATCTTCTTCAGGCTGCCGAATCCGCTCCAGCGACGCAGCTTGTGAAGCTGATAATTCTCGAGGCTGTCAAACAGGGCGCGTCGGATGTCCACTTCGAGGCTTTTGAGTCGAGGCTGCGCGTGCGCTATAGAATTGACGGTGTTCTTTACGAAAAGGCCTCTCCGCCCAAGCACCTTGAGCAGGCGATAGTTTCGAGGGTCAAGGTAATGGCCGGAATGGACATTGCCGAGAAGCGGCTACCCCAGGACGGAATGGCCCGTGTGCGCGTTGGCGAAAGAGAGATCGACCTGCGCGTATCGACTGTTCCTGTAGCGGAAGGCGAACGAGTGGTTTTGAGGCTTCTTGACCGGGATGCCACTTTGCTTCCGCTGTCGAAGCTTGGCATGGATGAGCAGATGCTTAGGTTATTCAGGGATATCATACATCTTCCTCACGGGATAATACCGGTTTGCGGTCCAACCGGGTCGGGAAAAACCACTACTCTTTATGCTGCTCTTAACGAGATCGATTCGACACGCAAGAACATTCTGACCATTGAGGAGCCCATAGAGTACCAGCTTCCCGATATAGGCCAGATGCAGGTCAAACCGAAGATCGGCCTTACTTTCGCAAACGGGCTGCGCCACATTCTTCGGCAGGACCCGGATGTTATCCTGGTAGGGGAGACCCGTGATCTTGAGACTGCAGAGATATCGATCAGGTCGTCTCTGACTGGTCACATGGTTTTTACCACCCTGCATACGAACGACGCGTGCGGGGCTGTAGTCAGGCTGCTGGACATGGGTGTTGAACCTTATCTGCTTGCGTCATGTTTGCGCGGGGCATTGGCCCAGCGCCTTGTGCGGACGCTCTGCGCCAATTGCCGACGGCCTGTAGAGGTATCGGAGGAAGACATTGCCGAACTCGGGCCTGCCGGCGGAAAGCTTGCCGGCAAGAGGATATGGACTTCAGTTGGTTGCGACCAGTGTCTGGAGGGATTCAGGGGAAGGAGCGGGCTGTTTGAACTGATGCACTTCAGCGGAGAAATGGCCGATGTTTTACGGGCAGGCAATGTGAGTCCTTCGCAGCTTAGAACTATGGCTCGGAAGGATGGGATGAAGAATTTTGAGGATGCCGGGGTGGATAGTGTTCTTGAAGGGGTTACGAGTCTTGAGGAAGTGATAAGAGTTACTCGGACTTAAGGGTAAGCGAGGAAGAGTGTGGGATGTGGGAGGGGGGGAGAGAAGAGAA
>CAYTRK010000187.1:0-5106 GCA_964440205.1 uncultured Victivallaceae bacterium | reverse complement strand
TCGTCTTTCGCTGGAATTTAACACATTTTTCTTTGCCCCACGCCACATTCTAGCTTGCGCGGATACCATCTTCAACCCACAGATTGTGCAGATGATCATAATTTTTCTCGTAAATTGTCAAAATGACAACCATCACATTCTGTCCCAGGAGGCCGGAGAGTCAAGCCGCTTTTCCCGAAGATTTCATTTGATCAGTTTCAGAATTTCTCTGAAGGCAGGATGCTCAGAGCTGCCCATTATTTCAAACAGAACAGTTTCCAGACAGGTTGTCAGAATAGACGCGGATTTTAATTGATCTATTGCAGCCTGCTTTTCTTCGTTTCCACGTGAAGAGGTGCAGTCAGTCAGAACCATGGGATCGTAACCTGTGTTCTTCAAGTCGAACGCGGTCAGACATACACAGATATGGGCTTCTATGCCTGCGAGCAGGACCTTTTTTCTGCCTGTCGCTTCAAGTTTCGCTCTGAAATCCGGTTCTCCCCAGCAGCTGAAGCTGACTTTTCTGATTGGTTCTTTGTTTTTCAACTGGTCGCGTAGCTCAGGGATTGTCGGCCCCATCTTTTCCGGGGTCTGTTCCGTCCAGATAATCGGAACATCAAGCAGGATTGCCCCCCGCACAATTTTGACTAAGTTATCAAAAAGCTTTTCTTTCTGGTGCATCAGGTGCGCCAGTTTTCCCTGGACATCAATAAGCACAAGAACACATTCGCTGGAATCAATCATAGGTTTTGCCCTTTCAAATCAGGATGCTACGGGTACGCCCTTGTGTCAAGCCGGCGTTTGCAGTTCCGGCGTCAGAAAGCCCAGATGAGCACAGCAGAGAGCATCATGGACTCATGGGATACTGCCGCGCTATCCTCGTGGACTTGGGCCGTACTGCCGTCTTGTTCTATTTTAAGGTCTCCGGTGATTTCAGAGATTAACTGATAGTCCAGTCCGCCTCCTATTCGGCACACGGGAGAGAGAGAGTATGTTGCCTCAGCGCCAATGCCGGCGTAAGAACCTTCGGAGAAAGATCCCGTATACTTCAGGCCTCTTGCCAGGTGCTGATCCACATCTTCGGCCTCCACCATATTGCTGAATGTGGCATAAAAAGAAAGGTTGAGTCGGTCCTGTGCATAAGTGGCCTCGACGCCGAGGTATGGGAATGAAAACGATTGCTCGTAGATAATGAGATTGGAGCCGCCGAAATTACCTGTCAGATCCCGGAAGCCGCCCCCGGAAGAGTAGATATACTCCTGAGCGGAGTCGGTCCATTTCCAGAAGTCGTTCTTGTAACCGGCAACTCCGCTGAAACACATTTTGTCATAGAACAACACAGGCACGGAAATGCTGATATCGGCCATGCTTGCATCTGTTACTTCAACTTCACTCCTCGAGAAATGCGTCCATGCGTCGGGACGTTCAAGCGACATCCAGTCGTAATCCGTCATTTCGCCTTCGCCTTCGTTTACTGCGGCCCAGTAGCCTGCGGAGATTTTGAACATTTTGTCGAAATCCACGCTTGCCACCGCGCCTGCCATGTAGAGCGAAGAGATGTCCCAGATAAGTTCGCTGAGTTTATGAGCGCCGTAATCCTCAACATGCTGGTAGACGATCTCGCGGGCTTCGCCCTCGATCTGACCGTAACTGCCTTTCAATTCGAGAGATATTTTTCCCTGCGGAAGTTTTTGCGGGTCTGTAGAAGTATTAGCGCGCATTGCATAAGCGGGGATAGCTGCCAGAGCTGTAAAAATGATGAGAATTATCCTGCTCTTCATTCGAATCTCCTTTTTCGCCTGCGCCCCGGATTGGGGGGCAGGACTACCATACAAGATATCACTGTTCCCGGCTTGTGCGCGATCTGTTTTTTGCTGCCGCTATTCTCTACCGGATGTCGGCATGGTATTTCTGCAGCGACTTGACCTTCGGCTCGCCGGCTTTTCGTGCGGCAATTCCTTTTGCCGCGGCCCGCGCTGCTGCTACAGTCGTTATATAAGGAACCTTATACTTGATTGCGGCTTTTCTGATATATGAGTCGTCGGCTTTGCTCGCTTTTCCTCTAGGAGTGTTTATTACCAGGTTTATCCTCCCGTCCATAATTGCGTCGGCAATATGCGGCCGCTGCTCCCGCATTTTGAAAGCCCGTTCGGCTTTGATTCCGTTGTCCGCGAAATATTTCTGCGTGCCCGTTGTTGCCAGCAGCGAATAACCCAGTTCTGAGAAATCCTTTGCGACCGGCAGCATTTCTTCTTTGTCTTTGTCCGCAACGGTTATCAGGACGGTGCCCTCGAGCGGCAGCCTGGCCTGAGCGGCGTCCTGCGCCTTGAAGAACGCGAGCCCGAAAGAGTCCGCCAGACCCAGAACCTCGCCGGTCGACCTCATTTCCGGTCCAAGAATCGGGTCCACTCCAGGATAGAAGTAGAAGGGAAAGACCGCTTCCTTTACTCCGTAATGAGGAATCTGTTTCCGTTCCAGGTTGAAATCCGAAAGTTTTCTGCCGAGCATCAACTGGGTGGCTATCCGGGCCATAGACAGACCGCAGACTTTGCTTACCAGGGGCACTGTCCGGCTTGCGCGCGGGTTCGCTTCCAGGATATAGACTGTATCATTGAATATCGCATATTGTATGTTCATCAGCCCGACTACATTCAGCTCCATTGCAATACGGCGCGTGTATTCCCGTATTGTTTCCAGGTGCTTCTCAGGTATCGTGACAGGAGGTATGACGCAAGCTGAATCGCCGGAATGCACACCTGCTTCTTCTATATGTTCCATTACCGCCGGAACAAAGGCATCTTCTCCGTCCGCGATAGCGTCGGCTTCAGCCTCAATGGCATTCTCGAGGAACTTGTCAATGAGTATCGGCCTTTCGGGCGACACTACCACCGCCGCCTGGACGTAATGCCTGAGCATTTCTTCGTCATGCACAACCTGCATGGCTCTTCCGCCCAGAACGAATGAAGGCCGCACCATCACCGGATAACCGATTCGCCTGGCAGCCTTCAGGGCCTCCTCCAGGTTGGCCGCCATGTCGCTGTCAGGCTGGGGGATGCCAAGCTTTTCCATTCGATTCCTGAACTGATCCCGGTCTTCGGCCAGGTCGATAGTTTCCGGAGAGGTGCCTAGAATCTTGACCCCTGCAGCCTGGAGTTCGCCGGCTATATTAAGCGGAGTCTGTCCGCCAAACTGGCATATTATGCCTTCCGGTTTTTCTTTTTCATAAATACTCAAAACGTCTTCCACTGTCAGCGGCTCGAAATAGAGCTTGTTGGACGTGTCGAAGTCCGTGGAAACAGTTTCCGGATTGCAGTTAACCATCACAGATTCCATTCCCTCGTCCCGCAATGCAAACGCCGCATGCACGCAGCAATAGTCGAACTCGATTCCTTGGCCGATCCGGTTCGGTCCGCCTCCCAGCACCATAACCTTCCTGGCTTCGGACACCCCGATGGCATCATCCGCGTTGTAGGTCGAATAATAATAGGCGGCATCTTCGACTCCGCTTACAGGGACCGCGTGCCAGCCTTCGGTTACGCCCAGGCCCGAACGTCGTTCACGTATTTCTTTCTCGGGCACATTAAGGATTTCAGAGAGATACTTGTCCGCAAAACCGTCTTTCTTTGCTTTGACAAACAGGTCCGAAGGAATTTCTTCTGGTTTGTGTTTCAGCAGCTCTTCTTCTAAATCGACGAGTTCCTTCATTTGCTCTATAAACCAGCGTTTGATGTGCGTCAGCTCGCATAGCTTATCTATGCCGACTCCCTTGCGAAGAGCCTCGTACATAATAAACTGTCTTTCACTGGAAGGTTCCGCAAGCAGCGCCAGCAGGTCGTCGGTTGATTTTTTGTTGTAGTCTTTGGCAAAACCCAGTCCGTGTCTGCCGTCTTCTCTTGACCTGATAGCCTTCTGGAATGCTTCCTTGTAGTTCTTGCCCAGGCTCATCACTTCGCCGACAGCTTTCATCTGTGTTCCAAGCTTATCTTCGAGGCCTTCAAATTTCTCGAACGCCCACCTCGAGAACTTGACCACAACATAGTCTCCTGAGGGCGCGTACTTATCGAGGGTACCTTCCCTCCAATATGGCAGTTCCTTAAGCGTAAGCCCTCCTGCAAGCAGGGCTGAGACATAGGCGATCGGGAATCCGGTTGCTTTTGATGCCAGCGCCGATGAACGGGAAGTTCGAGGATTGATCTCTATAACTACGACCCGGTCTGTCTCGGGGTCATGGGCAAACTGGACGTTGGTGCCGCCGATCACTTCTATTGCTTTTACGATATCGTAGGAATACTTCTGAAGCCTTGCCTGGAGCTTTTCGTCAATGGTCAGCATAGGCGCAGTACAGTAGCTGTCTCCGGTATGTACGCCCATGGCGTCGACGTTTTCAATAAAACAGACAGTAATCATCCGGTTATCGCTGTCGCGCACGACCTCGAGTTCCAGCTCTTCCCAGCCCAGCACTGATTCTTCGACCAGTATCTGTCCCACATAACTGGCTGCGAGCCCCCTCTCGACCATGGTCTGGAATTCCTCCATGTTGTAGGCGAAGCCTCCACCCATTCCGCCCATGGTATATGCTGGCCGGATTACACAGGGCAGACCGATTTTCTCCAGAGCGTCCCTGGCTTCATCGAGGTTATTTGCGATAAAACTTTTTGCCATTTCGATTCCCAGCTTGTTCATTGTGTCTTTGAAAGCCTGCCGGTCTTCGCCTCTCTTTATGGCGTCGATCTGGACGCCTATTACTTTGACGCCAAACTTTTCAAGAATGCCTGCCTGGGCAAGCTGGGAACTGAGGTTAAGGGCTGACTGACCGCCGAGGTTGGGCAGCAGCGCGTCAGGGCGCTCTGCTTCAACAACCTTTGCCACTTCTTCAAGGGTCAGGGCTTCGATATAAGTGACATCAGCCATTTCAGGGTCGGTCATGATGGTTGCCGGGTTGGAGTTAACAAGGACTATTTCGTATCCCAGCGAGCGGAGGGCCTTGCACGCCTGGGTTCCCGAGTAATCGAATTCGCAGGCCTGACCTATTACTATGGGGCCGGACCCGATAATCATGACTTTGTTGACACCCTGAATTTTGGGCATAATAGCATCTCCTTTATTTTTAATAAGCCTCTCAATCGC
>CAYTRK010000186.1:0-5135 GCA_964440205.1 uncultured Victivallaceae bacterium | reverse complement strand
TTGCATTTTCTCATTTTATTGTCCACTTTTCCCATTTTCTCTGGCGCGTTACAAATCTGTAGTTTATTCTTATGAGTAAAGAATCAAAAACTGAACCGAGGGTTCCGGGGAATAGCAATCTCCGGAATTCTCTGAAATCGTGTGTGGAGCGGTACGTTCGAGAAGAAGGTCTTGTTCCGCCTGTTTCACTGAAAGAGCTGAGAGAACATGCGGGCAAAGTTCTAAAGCTTTCGGGCGAGAATTCCCGGTTTTTGGATTTTGTGGCGCTACTTGTCAATAATGCGTTATGGCAGGATACCGTTGCGAGAGTATCGTACGACCGGAGGGTGCTTCTACTGCCGCAGTGTCTCAGGAACGAGCAGGTGTGCAGGGCTGACAAGGACGAGTTCGGGTTGTTATGTATGCAGTGCGGGGGCTGCTGTATTGGAAAGATTCAGACTGAGGCCGAAAAGCTCGGTTATGTAGTTCTGATTGCCGAAGGAACGACCGTTGTCACGAAACTTATCGAAAGCGGCAAGGTGGATGTAGTGATGGGCGTGAGCTGTATGGATGTTCTTGAGAAGACCTTTCCGTTTCTAGTTTCCGGCGCCATACCCGGCGTTGCCGTGCCTCTGTTAAAAAACGGTTGCCGGGACACGACAGTTGATGAATCATGGGTGATGGAGGCAATCCATCTCTCCAGTAAAAAGGGTTTTCATCCTTGCCTGAACATCGACCAACTGAAGGAAGAAGTTCGAAACTGGTTTGGAGAGAAGGCGCTGGGCAAGATTGCCGGGCGACCGTCAACTTTGACTGAGAAAGTTGCCTTTAAATGGTTGAGCTGTTCCGGCAAGAGATGGCGGCCGTTCCTTGCGGCCGCGGTTTATGGCTCTCTCAGGGGCGACCTTGGCAGGATTCCTGAAGAGGTCAGGAGGGTATGTGTTGCCGTAGAGTGTTTTCACAAGGCTTCTCTTGTTCATGATGATATTGCCGATGAAGATGATTATCGCTATGGTCGGCCAACCGTGCACAAAGAGCACGGGATACCTTTTGCGATTAACGTGGGTGATTTTCTGGTTGGTCTCGGTTACCGGCTACTCTCAGGTTGTGGATTACTCGCCGAGCAAACAGGCGAACTTGTGCGCCTTGTCTCGCAGGCCCATGCGGAGCTTTGTGTAGGGCAGGGCAAGGAACTGGCTTTGAACGCAGGGAAGGCGCCGGTTTCGTCGCGCGAAACCATAGAGATATTCAGTTCGAAAACTTCACCCTCGTTCCGGGCAGCTCTGCTTTGCGGGGCCGTGTGTGGAGGCGGTGACGGTGACATGCTCGAAGTAGTGAGCAGGTTCAGCAATTCGCTGGGCGTTGCTTATCAGATAAGGGATGATCTCGCCGACTTTGAGAAATCAGAAGGTGGCGATGCTTCACGGGGGAGGCTTTCTCTTCTTTTTTCGCTTTTATATGAGCGTGCCGGGAATGAGTTGGAAAGGGAGCGTATTGTTCGCTTGTGGGGGAGGGAGGTGGACGATGGCGAAGAATTGAGCAGGATTGTTTCCCGGATGGATCTTGAAGGCAGCGCGCGGCAGATGATGGAACATTACAAACAGGAGTCGCTGAGGTGTCTCGCCGAGATAGACAACGGCCCTCTCAACGAACTTCTACGGAAACTCGTTAGAAGAATTGTGAAATGAAGCAGTCGTTTTTTTATGCTTACACCATCACAACAAATGTTAAATGCCGCTCAGGCGGGATATCAAAGTCTTAACTCTGAGGCGGCCGAAAAACTGCGCGCCTTTATTCTCTCCCGCATTGATGCGGATGGCGGATTCATGGGTCTGGATAACCGTCCGGATCTATACTATACGGTATTCGGTATAGAATGCATGCTTGCGGCAGGAATGGATACTGCGCCGGCCCATATTGAAAGGTTTCTTTCGATGAGCAATTCTGATGTGTCCGAGGAATTACTTGCTTTTGCGTCCCGCTCCCGGCTTGTTTGCAGGGCCGGATCATCCTGCGATTGGCAGGTGGCGCGACTAGTTGAGCAGATAGAAGGGTTCAGGCGAAACGATGGCGGCTATGCCGACAGCGTTTCTTGCTTCAACGGGTCAGTCTATGCCGGTTTTCTGGCCACTCTTGCGTACTCTGACCTGAATAAGGAAATGCCTGTTTCGGAAAAACTGGTTGATTTTGTCCTTGGCAGACAGACTCCGGGCGGCGGTCTTATCAACAGGTCCTCGGAGAGCAAGCCGTGTACTACCTCCACCTCGGCGGGCATTGTTATTCTGAATCACTTTGGCGAGTCGGCCTCGATTCACTCTGACTGGTTGCAGGAGCTTGCGTGTGAAGAAGGCGGCTTTCAGTTGTCAGCCGAATCGATTGGGCCGGACCTGATTTCCACTGCGGTAGCTGTTCACGCGCTCTCACGGGTTTCTGCCGGTCACGGTCAAAGTCTGAAGCATGCTCGGTTTGTGCAATCCTTCTGGCATGCTGAAGGCGGATTTTGCAGTGTTCCTGCGGATGGACCCCCTGACTGTGAACATACCTTTTACGGACTGATGGCCCTAGGAGACCTGGTCAATGGTTGATCGGAGTCGAATCAGCAAGGCCTGTGAAAAGGCGACCGCCAGTCTTATGGCCGCCTATAAAGAGGGTTGCTGGGAAGGATACCTTTCCAGCAGCGCGCTGGCTACGGCGGTGGCATGCTTTGCTTTTTCTCAGTGTTCCGGAGAAGATCACTCATCCGAAATCAGACTTTCCCGCCAATGGCTCGCAGACAATCAGAATGCCGACGGCGGCTGGGGCGACACCCCTGCGAGCAGAAGCAACATTTCAACTACTCTTCTGGCTTTGGCCGCATTGATGGGTTCCGGCGGCAACCGGTTTGACCGTCAACAGGCGCTTGCCCGAAACTGGATCAAAGAAACGGCTGGCGAATTTGAACCTGTGAGAATCGCTTCGGCGGTTAAAGAGCGTTACGGGAATGACCTGACATTCTCTACGCCCATTCTTTCTGTCTGTGCGCTTGCCGGTATTCTCGGCGAGGAAGAACAGGCATGGGAGCTGGTGCCCCAGCTTCCTTTCGACCTGTTGTTCCTGCCTTCGAGTTTTTACCGCCGCGGCGGCCTCAGGGTGGTCAGCTACGGTCTGCCTGCGTTGATCTCGCTGGGTGTGCTTCATCATGTCCGCCACCGCTCATGCAGGATGATCCGGGCAAAGGCAAGGGACGCTCTTATTCCTCTGATTCTTCGTCGCCTTCACAATATGCAGCCTGCCAGCGGCGGATTCCTTGAAGCGCAGCCGCTCACCGGGTTTGTTGTCGGTTCGCTTTGTGCTGCGGGCTATTCATCATCGCCAGTCGTTGGCAGGGGGTGTCGGTTTCTGCGGAACACCCAGCGCCCGGATGGAAGCTGGCCCATAGACGTGAATCTTCGCGCCTGGGTTACGTCATTGTCTTCACGCGCTCTGACAGTGGGCGGGAATATCAAAAATTGTTTATCGCAGGAACAGAAAAATAAAATCATATCCTGGCTTCTTGATGCGAGGGTGGTTGAGCCCGACTTAATGACAGGCGCCAGCGGCGGCTGGTCCTGGACAGACCTTCCCGGCGGGGTTCCTGATGCTGATGACACCAGCGCTGCCTTGATTGCTTTGAAGAATCTCGGCGCTCAAGGCACCGAAGTCGAACAGGCGGCGGGAAGCGCCGCAGACTGGCTGAGGAGCCTGCAGAACAGGGACGGAGGTGTTCCTACGTTCTGTAAAGGATGGACCGGGCTGCATTTTGATCGAAGCTGCCCGGACATAACCGCTCATGCCGTGCATGCCCTGTCACTATGGCCGGAGGTTTCGGGAACCCGGCTCGACCGGTTTCTTGTTCGGGCGGCAAGGTACCTGCGAGAAACCCAGAAGCCGGACGGGTCATGGGATCCCTTGTGGTTTGGCAATGAAGCTGTTTCCGGCATGAGCAATCCTGTTTTCGGCACAGGACGGGTTGTGGGAGAGCTTTCCGGTGTAATAGCGCTTCATTCCAGTTTGGGTGCAGCGCTCGCATCAGGGCGTGATTTTCTCGTGCAGACGCAGAACGCTGACGGAGGGTGGGGCGGCTGGGCAGGTATCCCTTCGACTGTAGAAGAAACATCAACCGCCCTCACGGCTCTCGCAGGCTCGGATAACAGTGAAGCAATAGGCCGGGGCCTCGCATGGCTGTCCGACAGAATAATTGAAGCCGACGGCGCCCCTGTTCCAGCCCCGATCGGACTCTACTTCGCCAGCCTTTGGTACTCCGAATCCCTATACCCGCGGATCTTTACAGTCCGGGCCCTGCGCAAATTGCAGGAAGCCGGGGATTGATCCCAAACTCCTGCCGGTCAGATCTGCACAAGCAACGCAACCCGCAGCAGCGCTCTCCACGCTCTCGCTACGAAATTCTGTGAGATATGCGGGTTAAGTCGGTTCCTTATATGTGCCCGAAACGACACTTCTCCCGTCTCGGTGAAAGGCAGTCGTTGAAGGGTATCCGATCAAGAGTTGCGGTTAAGAAAGCGGTTAAGTGTACGTAGAAGAGTATGAAGAGCGAGAAGGGCCTTTCCCGTTCATTCTTTTTCGAGATGTTTGCGGATTTCGTTGACGAGTGATGAGCCGTCTATTGGTTTGTAGAGCAGGGAGTGTGCCGGATCTGCGCTGACAATTTTTTCCAGGCGCCTCGAGGGTTCGTAGCCGGTACAGAATATGAACGAGGGGACTTCCATGTTCTCGGCTTCGCAAAGGTTTTTGATTTCGTAGAATGCCTGTTCACCATTCATAATCGGCATTCGCAGATCCAGAACTATGACAGCGTGCTGAGCATCGCGAAATGCCTGTACGGCTTCGGCACCGTTGACGGCGACGTCAATCCGGTATTGTTCGCCCAGCTTTGTTTTGATGAGCATCTTGAACAACTCGCGAATATTCTTTTCGTCATCGGCCACCAGTATGTGATTCCTGTTGCATCTAGTCACATTTTCGTTGGGCGCCATCATCTCTTGCCTCTCTTTTTTCCCGACCCGCTTTATCCTTTCTGAACTATACCAGAATCTTCTGGATACGGCAAGGGAGTGTATTGTTTATTGAGATTTTGCCATAAGGGCCGTTTTTCTGGAAAAACAGGATCTCCGGGCCAA
>CAYTRK010000185.1:0-5152 GCA_964440205.1 uncultured Victivallaceae bacterium | reverse complement strand
CAATAGAGCCGCTTATCACAAACAAAACAAAGGCTGTAATCGTAGTTCATCTGGGCGGATTGCCTTGTGACATGGACCCGATCATGGAGCTTGCCGAACAAAAAGGACTCTATGTCATAGAGGATTGCGCCCAGGCGCATGGAGCAAAATACAAAGAACGCAAAGTCGGCTCTATCGGACACATCAATTCTTTTTCCTTCTGCCAGGACAAGATTATTACAACAGGAGGCGAAGGGGGCATGATCATGACCGACGATGAGAGCCTCTGGAAAAAAGCATGGAGCCTGAAAGACCATGGGAAAGATTATGACGCGGTGTTCAACTGTGAACATCCTCCGGGCTTCAGATGGCTCCACGAAAACCCGGACGGAACAAATGCCAGAATGACGGAAATGCAGGGTGCCATCGGCTTGACTGCGATGGACAAGATCGAATTATGGCTCGACAAGCGAGCGGCAAACGCTTCAGCGCTTGAGGAAAAACTCGAGCCTTTAAGCGCTGTCACTGTTCCCACGCTGCACACACCTCATCGCAACGCTTACTACAAAAGTCATTTCTTCCTTAAGAAAAACAAATTGAATAAAGCGTGGGACAGGGACAGAATCAGAAGTTGTATCTGCGAAAAGAATATTCCCTGTTATTCAGGGACCTGCTGCGAAATATACCTGGAAAAAGCTATAAAGAAATATGCGCCTGAAGATAGACTGCCAAACGCGTCTTGCCTCTCAAGCAATTCGCTCATGTTTCCGGTTCATCCCACCCTTGACAGGAATATCCTCGAAGAATGGGCGAATACGGTGGCGTCGGTTATTTCAGAGGCCACCGCTTTCAACCGATCTCGTGCATAGCCGTCAAGCTATATGGAAGGTTCGCCTGTATGATAACAATAGTGTCAGGATTACCGCGCTCGGGCACTTCAATGCTGATGCAGATGCTGGAAGCGGGCGGAATCGAACTGCTGACCGACCATGCGCGGCAGCCGGACAAGGATAACCCGAAAGGATACTGCGAATACGAGCCGGCTAAGCGCCTGGCAAAAGACAACTCCTGGCTGAATCAGGCCGAAGGAAAAGCCGTAAAAATCGTATCCCCGCTTCTGTATGAGTTGCCCTGTACATATAAGTACAGTATCATATTCATGCAACGGCCACTGCACGAAATCCTTGCCTCCCAGGCACGAATGCTGGAGCACTCGGGAAGACCACAGGATACCGGCAATGCTGAAATGAAGAAGCATTTCAAGCAGCACCTGGAAAAGCTTTATGCCTGGGTAGCACAGCAGAACAACATGCAGGTTCTATACTGCCAGTACCCTTCAGTGCTTGCTTCTCCCATGGCATGGGCCCGGAAAATCGAGGAATTCCTCGGATTGAACCTGAACATCCGCAATATGGCCAGACAGGCCGACTCCTCTCTCCATCGGCAAAAATGTAAAATATAGATGGCGCCAGCCAGCCTCAAAACTTTTCCTTGCATACCCCGGCATTAAACGCGATATTTCGGGCTTTCAACCCGCAAATGAGACTTGGAGAAATCAATTCATGAATGCTGAAAATACAGACTCAACCCTCGTGTCGCCACACGGAGGCGAACTTCGCCCGCTCCTCCTGGAAGGACAGGAGCTTGAAAACGAAAAAAAGAAAGCCGAATCCCTGCCGGCAGTCAGAATGACCTCGCGCGAGACCTCAGACCTTATAATGCTGGCATGCGGCGCTTTCAGCCCTCTTACAGGCTTCATGTGCAACCAGGATTACAAATCCGTGGTCCAGGATATGCGTATGCAGGACGGACTTCTCTGGCCAATCCCGATTACTCTTGCGGTATCTACAGAACAAGCGAAAGAAATCGATGTCGGCAACGAATTAGCTCTCGTGGATGACGATTCAGGTGAAATCATGGGCGCTATCACCGTCGAAGAAAAGTACGAGTACGACAAGAAAACCGAGGCGCAATGCGTATTCGGTACTACCGACGAAAAACACCCCGGAGCGGCAAAGGTATACGCGCAGGGCGATGTTCTCCTTGGCGGCAGCGTGAAGGCCTTCTCCGAAGGCAAATACCCCGAAACCTACGGCGACTACTATGCCCGTCCTGCCGAAACAAGAAAGATCTTTGAAGAAAAGGGATGGAAAACAGTCGCGGCATTTCAGACCCGCAACCCGCTACACCGTTCACACGAGTACTGCACGAAGATTGCCATGGAAGTCTGCGACGGCCTCCTGCTCCACCCGCTTGTAGGCAAGCTCAAGAAAGGCGATATTCCCGCAGAAGTACGCATGAAATGCTACGAGGTTCTTCTTGAAGGGTACTACCCCGAGGACAGGGTGGTATGCAAAGTCTACCCGATGGAAATGAGATATGGCGGACCAAGAGAAGCAGTTCTGCACGCGATCTTCCGCCAGAACTACGGATGCAGCCACCTCGTGATCGGACGAGACCATGCAGGAGTCGGAGACTATTACGGACCGTTCGACGCACAGAATATCTTCGACGAGTTCGACAGCTCGGAGCTGCAGATCAAACCGCTCAAGATCGACTGGACTTTCTGGTGCAAAAAGTGCTACGGAATGGCGTCAACCAAAACCTGCCCGCACCCGAAAGAAGATAGAATTATGATCAGCGGAACAAACCTTCGCGAAATGCTTGCAGCAGGAGAAAAGCCGCCGGCAGAGTTCAGCAGGCCGGAGGTTCTCGACGTTCTTATGGATTACTACAAAAAATCAGAATAATAGATACGAGGCATACAATGGTTCAACGAAAAGCTACAAATATCACATGGCACGAAGGCAAAGTTACACCGGAAGACCGAGCGAAAGTTATCGGCCACCACGGCGCAGTCATCTGGTTCACCGGACTGTCCGGCTCCGGCAAATCAACGCTGGCAAACGCGGTTGATGCGTTACTCAATGAACGCGGTCATCACGCATACGTCCTGGACGGGGATAATGTGCGCCACGGTCTTAACAAAGATCTGGGATTCAGCCCGGAAGACAGGACCGAGAATATCCGCCGGATAGGCGAAGTAGCCGCGCTGTTCGAAAACGCGGGAATCATTGTCATGACAGCATTCATTTCGCCTTACATGAGCGACAGAAATATCGCCAGGGAACACAATCCTGAAGGACGATTTATCGAGATATACTGTAACTGCGCCCTTTCGGTCTGCGAAGAGCGAGACCCCAAAGGCCTCTATAAAAAAGCCCGGGCAGGGGAAATAAAGGAATTTACCGGAATCGATGCCCCCTATGAAGCGCCTTCCCACGCTGAAGTAATCGTAAACACCGATCAGGAAACCGTGGAAGAAAGCGCGGAAAAAGTGCTGGAGTACCTGGAAAGACACCAGATTATTCCGCCTGCGGGCTAACCTCCAAGAGCCGGCACAAAGTGCAATGCCAGCCGCAACAACACAAGCGCGTATATGTTGGCAATTGCGTCATCCAGCACGATGCCAACCCCGCCCTTTATATTCTGCGACTGCGCTGCAGGCGGAATTTTTACAATATCCGTAAAACGGGCTATGATAAAGGCGGTCGGAAGCAGCCACAGAGAAGACATGAGCTGCAAACCGATAACGCAAATCGGAAAAGTAAGATATTCATCAGCCACTATCCGGCCGTCATCCTTTCTGCCAAGCAGCCTCTCCGCCCTGTCGCAAAAAGGAATAGCTACCAGTGTCAACACAACGCACAGGCCAACCTGCCAGCCCCAATGCAGCGGACTGATTAAAAAAGCAATCAGAATTCCGGGCAACGTCCCGAAGGTCCCGGACGCAAAAGGCGCATAACCCAGCCCGAAACCGGTAGCAACCATCAAAACCAGCTTGTCCGAAAAAGATCTCTTCACCATCGCCTCATCTTTCATCGGGTTCTTTCCCTCTCTTCTTCCTTCCCGTTCCACACTCCCTCTCACCCTTCTATGTGTTCTTTGCGCTCTTTGTGGTTACCTTCTTACCTTCCCCCATCTTTGTAGGAGGCGAACCCCTGTTCGCCGAATTCGCCGATCAGGGGATCGGCTCTTACACATCCCGCGTCCTACGCCCCACATCCGTTCCCCTTTTCGCGTTCTTTAGCGCCTTTCGTAGTTAACTCTTCTTCTCTTCTCCGTCGTTTGTGGTCCGTAAGCCGTAGTCCGTAGTCCCTCCTTTCCTCCCCCCTTCATCATTGAACATTCCGTGTTCATCATTGGATATTCTCTCCCTCTCCCCTCTCTGTCCCTTGCGTTCTCTGTGGTGAATCAACCTTCTTAAAAAGCCCGGCCAAAGGTTCAATCAACAATCCTGTACTTCAAAATACACCACAAAGTCCTGACTCCGTCTTTCCAGGTAATCTTCTTCCCCTCTTCATAGTCCCTTCCGTAATACGAGACCGGCACCTCGTAAATACGCCATTTCCTTCTGGCAATCTTTGCCGTTAATTCGGCTTCAATGCCAAATCGGTTCTCCTTCAAGACAATTCCGTCAAGCGCTTTCTTCCTGAACATCTTATGACACACCTCCATGTCAGTGAGGTTCAGGTTTGTCATCATATTGGAAAGATTCGTCAGGAACTTGTTGCCGACATAATGCCAGAAATAAAGAACCCTGTGCGGGCCGCCGCCCAGGAAACGCGACCCGTAGACAACGTCGGCCTGCCCGGACTTGATCGGCGCGAGAAGAGACTCAAAATCCTTGGGATCATACTCAAGATCAGCATCCTGGATCACAACTACATCTCCGCCAACAGCCCCGAAACCATCCCTCAATGCCGCGCCCTTGCCCCCATTGACGTCACGATAAATGACTTCTACCATTGAATACTGTTTCTCTAAATCCTGGAGAATATCCCGGGTGCCGTCCGTTGAACAATCATCTATGATAACGAGCTGTGCGAGCTCGGGCATTCCGCAACCTGCAACCGCAGCAACCGCATCGCTTATTCGCTCGCGCTCATTATAAACTGGCATAACAACCGACAATTTCATGACATGAAGCCTACATTCTGCGCCCCCCATTCTCAAGCGTTTTTCCCTAATAGATCAGGCTAACAGCATTCAGTAACGAAATAATGCGGGGAGCAGAGAGCGGTTAAGCGAGTCGGGTAAGGGTATCCGACGAAGGGGGGCGGTTAAGTATGCGTTTAAGTGTCTGAATCCCGATATGCGTCGGGATGCAAAC
>CAYTRK010000184.1:0-5154 GCA_964440205.1 uncultured Victivallaceae bacterium | reverse complement strand
CAGGGCGGAGCGCATTTCAAAGAACCTGTCCGGCGCGCGGAAGGAACTGGCGAGCTGGAAAAACATGTACGAGGAATTGAAGAACTCTTCAGGTTCGATGAAGGAAAAACTTTCGGCAACGATCCAGGAGTTGAAAGACCAGACTGAAAAAGACAGCGCGGAAATTGCCAAAGTTAAGAAAGAACTCAGGCGGGCGGAACGGGCGGTAGCCAAATATCATGATTCAGCCCGGAAGGCCCGGAAGCGTGTGGCGGAAGCGGAGCGGGAACTTAAGATTGCCGGGGCTGAAGCTGACAAGTTTGAAACGAAGTATAAGAAGACCAGGAGAGAAGCGGAATCTATGGAAAAGGAGCTTGCCGAAAAGGCGGAAACACTGCGGGAACAGACTGTGGAAGACGCCAAAGAGATAGAAAAACTTCTTGCGGACCTGAAAGAGCAGCAGGAGCGGCACGAAAAAGTTAAGACGCAGCTTCAAAAGCAAAACAGAGAACTGAAAGAAAACTACGCTGCCTGCAAGGATGAGGTCGCGTCTTTCAGAAAAAGCCTTAAGGATGCCCGGGGCACGAAAGAGGAGGTTGCGGATCTGGCCGAATCGAGGCGGGAAAGAGTAAAAGTTCTCGAAAGGAACCTTGAAAACACGAATAAGGAATTGGCCAGCCAGAAAAAGATGTACGAAGCGCTGAAAACATCGGGTTCGAATATCGAGCGCGAACTTCGCGAACTCATAAGAGGACTCAAGCAGCAGACCGAAGAGGATTCGAAAAAGATAGCGAGTCTTGAGGGCCGGGTGCGAGATTACGAAAAACTGCTGGCGAGCAAGGTTGAAAACCGGGGGCAGACGGGAGGGCTCATTTTCGGGGACAAACGGGATGACGAGCGCGCTGGGAAAGCGGCTGTTGGGGAAGGCGAGAAGGCCGCGGGCCGGCGCATAAAGATTTTACAGCGGCAACTGAAGGAGATGCGCAAGCAACTCAATCAGGCACAGGAGAAACTTCGCAGCAAAGCAGCCGAAGCGGTAGAAATGCGCCAGAGGATTTTGAAGCTTGAAAGCGAAAAGGCTCAAGCTTCAGGAGCAGCTTCAGTGGATGTGTCCGTGGATTCGAAGCCGGATCAGCCGGTTGAAACCGAAGAGATAAGCGCCGAGGTTGATAAGCTTCGGGAGCGCCTCGAACAGGAAAAAGCAGAATATGACGCAGAGACAAAGAAGCTGAAAAAGGCGCTTGAGAGGACGGAAGAAGAACTTGCCGAGAGCAAAGCGATGTTCAAGCGTTACATGGAACGCACTGAAGAATTCATAAACTCCATTGGCTCGGACTAACCACCCGGCTGCCGATATGCTCGAAATTGTACGAAGTCATGGTAAATAAGCCCGTCATAATCTGTCTGTCCGCATTTTTCTGTTTCTACGCCGTCAAGGCGGAGGACATGAGCGCTTCGGTCGAGGAATTGCAGGAATTGAAGGAGTTTCGTCAACCTGGATCGCGCGTCCAGACAAACAACGCAACGGTAATAGAAGCCGAAAACAAAAAGCCGGTGACAGAAAAGGGGGACGGAGCCGGAAGTCTGTCGACTGAGAAGCGGCACGTTTCGCGGGAGGCGGGGCGGTTGCGTCATGAGCGGGAAGAACTCCGCGAAAAAGTTGATAACCTGTCGGCTGAATTGGAGATGAAAGAAAAGCAGCTTAAATCATCGCGGCGCAGCTATCGTATGTTGAAGGAGGCAAGCGCGGAAACGGAGGAAGGGCTGAAGGCGGTGATAGGCAGGTTGCGGAAGCGTGTAGATGAGGATTCCCGGCGCCTGGCGTCGCTCAAAGCTGATCTTAACCGCGAAAGGGCCGGGAAGGCCGCCGTGGAGATCGAAGAAGGTGTATCCGATAAGAAGCGGCAGATTAAGATAGAGGAGCTTAAGCGGGAACTGGCCGCAGCCACAAAGCGGCTCGCTGAGTTACGGAAAGAACGGGACAATCTGCTGCAATACAAGGAAGCTTTTCTGCGCTACGTAAGAGAAAACCGGGAATTCATCCGGTCTATCGGCGAAGACCAGTAGACAAACTACTTCCTACTTCGATCAAGGAGTGTGCGCTGTAAATGCGGGTTAGATTGTGTCTCACCTGGTTTATGAGACTTCAGGGGTTTACGGTTTTTCTGAGAAACGGGACCTTCCGGATTCCCATGACCGCCAGAAACGACCATGCAAAGACAAGAACCGTTACTGCCGGGACTGCCACGACCGGATGCAGCGCATCTCCCGGTATTTTGAGAACTGCCAGAAGCCTGAGCAACAGCGGATGCACTGCGTATATCCCGAATGCTGAAGCTGCTGCCGCGTAAATCAATTTGTTCATGAGGCAATCGGAATACCCGGATGCTTCGAATTGCGAGCGTATGAGCAGAAAAAACGAGAGAGTATAAGTTATGACAAACGGGCTGAGGCTCACGTAGACAAGCGTCGCGTAATCACAGCCTGCCCGAGACCAGACAATTCGGCTGGTTAAAATAATTGCGCCCACTGAGGCGACAGCAATTCCGGCGGTTATTCTTTTGGAGATCTTCTTGAATTCGCGGCGGCTCAATTCGTAGCCTGCCATATAGTAGCCAAGATAAGGTATGAACCTTGTCAGGATGGAGTGATATGCCTCTCCACCCGCGCAGCGCAGAGACATGGAGAAACCGCTGGATAAGAGCAGTATTGCCGCCAGCCAGCTTATCCTGTTTGCGGGGTCGACATTCTTTGAATACTTTGCGAGCAGAGGCGTTATAGCGTAAAGCCCGGGAAGCATGTAGAGGTACCAGAGATGATAATAGGGTATTCCCTTGAATATATCGCACAGATAGGCGAGCCATCCTGTCTGTTCCGGTGATAGAACCCGGACTATGATGTACAATGCTGTCCAGAATATCAGTGGAAAAACCAGCTTGCAGCGTTTACTGTAAAACCTGCCGCAAGTCAGGTTCCTGGCCTCTTCAATCAGGAGTGATCCGCTTACCACTACGAACAGCGGAACGCAGAGCGATGCCGCTGCGGTAGCAAGGTTGGCTGTCCACCACAGCGGACCGCACGGCGTTCCGGTTTCGCTTAGAATTGGAGCAGCTACATGGTACAGTACCACCGCGAAACACGCGGTTGCGCGGAGGATGTCCAGCCAGAGTTTTCGCTTTCCGGGACCGACTTCAGGAACTGTACCGTCCCGGAGGTATGATCGGGCCGAACTTGTCTGCTGCTTGCCGTATTTTTTCCGCGGTCTCATTCCATCGCTGGTAAACAAATTCAGGGCAGTCGGGTACATTGTTTTTGAAGTATGCATCTGCTCTTTCCAGTTTTGCAAGCCAGGGTTTGCAGCGGAAAGAGAACTGGTAATCGTAGTCCCCGCGATCATAGTCTTCGTTTAGCAGCTCTTTAAACAGCGGGGCCAGATCCTCGTAAAGCGGAATCAACCCTGTAGGCGTTTCCAGGACCTCCACTTCATTGTTGACTCGTTTGTCAGCCCAGTGCAGCCAGACCTTTTTGGCCAGCTTGCTTGTGCAGAATTCCGCCTTTTCATCGAGCAGGAAGTAATTCATGGAGTAGACACGCGGAACGCTTGTCATTCCCTTAACGAAGTCGACGTTATTCTGGATGTACTGGCCGATAGGATAACTGATGAAGTCCAGATTGGCCATGGGCTGGGGGACTCTGACCCCTTCTTTACCAAGGGTGGCTGACGTTGTTTCCGACTCCAGCGTCAGGGCTTTCAGGATTATACCGTCTTCCCAGTCCGGTGACTCTTCAACCGGAACCGAGGTGTCGCTGTCCCTTCCTCCGTATATCACGCCGCCAACCTCGACGCCCTGCTTGTCGTCCCAGGCCGGGTCGAGGTTGTCCAGATACTCCATACGGATGGTATAGCGGGCATTGGGGTGAGCCAGGGGTATTTCTTTGCCTTCGGCGTCTTTCTTGCCTTTGTACCATCCGGGGCCGGAGTGATTTGTGCCTTCTTCTGGTGTGTCCATGCCCATGCCCAGCCAGTACGGTTTGTTGTCCGGTCCGGTCAGGACATTGGAAAAGATGGTTTCCTGAGGCTGCATAAGGGTATCGAAAATCACCGGATCGTCTTTTGGATTCACGTCACGGATAATACCGAAAATTCCTCTTTCCACGTTGGCGGCGCGAAACTTGCCGTCTATGTTCTTGAAGTAAGCTATATCGTCGCCGACAATTCTTTCGCCGGGCAGCATAGCTGTGGCAGTCTTGCCGCAGGCAGAAGGATAAGCTCCGCAAAAATATGTTGAGCGATCCTTTTTCTTGTTGTGGCATGCCATTATGAACATATGTTCGCAAAGCCAACCTTCGGTTGATGATTTCTTTATGGCCAGTCTCATGGCATGTTTTTTGAGGCCAACGGAGTTCCCCGCGTACTGGTCATTCATTGAGTACACGCTGAGAGTTTCGAGATCCTGGTAGATTCGCCTCTTGTCAAGGTTTACGGTGCAGCCATGTTCGTCCAGTTCGCCGGCGCTGTGGCAGAAGCGGAAGAAATCGTCCTTTTCCTCCGGTTTCATATTCCGGAAATGTTCGTAACCCCGGCGGTAAAGGATGTCTTCTGAATGCGCGACATAGAAGGAATCGGTGATCTGAGCGCAACCGATGGAAAAAGGGCTCATGGTCGGACATTCGCAGAAGAGTTTAACTATCGCTTCCTTCCCTTCCATTATTCCTTCCATAATGCTGTTTACTTCATTCATTCCTTCTTCGTATTCGATGCAGTTAAGGTTCCCCATCTTTGCGATGTGTTCCGAGCTGACCATGAATTTGGTGTTTCCCTTGTCTCTGGCCTGATCGCCGTATCCGTCGTAGTGAATTGTCTGTCCGGACCTGGCGAGGGGTTTTTCTTCGCCCTTTTCGATGCATTTGTTGCGGATGTATTCCGCGTCCTGGTCGCTGTCATCGCATACATAAACCGAGTCGGGCCGACACAACTTAACCCAGTTGCCAACGAAATTGAGAAGCTTCTCATTTTCAAGTTCGGTAAGTTTGCGATAGCTCTCACTGCTCATTTTGCTTTTAAGTAAGTCCGTGTATTCAGAGTCCATATTTCCTCCTATATCTTGCATTTTGCAATGCTTTTTGTGGCTGAAGTTGCGTATTTGTGCCGAAACATTGGTTGGAAGGCAATAC
>CAYTRK010000183.1:0-5166 GCA_964440205.1 uncultured Victivallaceae bacterium | reverse complement strand
GGGGAGAAAGCCCTGGACGGATTTATTCAATTGATAAATAGATGTTTATACAGAAAATAGTCTGTCAGCGTTTGACAGAACGGATAAACCAGAAAGGGAGAAGGGTATGAAAATAACTAATCTTGCGGAAGCGCCGCGGACTAAGGTTGAGATGGACGGCGCAGAAAAGGCATGGAAACAACTTGTTCTTTCGAGTTCTGACGGGGCCCCGAATTTTTCATTCAGGGTCTTTACTGTGGAGCCAGGTGGGCACACGCCGTTGCACGAGCATGAATCAGAGCATTTGAATTATATCATTGCAGGGAAAGGTGTGTTGGTGGATGAAGAAGGAAATAAGCGTGAAATAGCTGCCGGCGACTTTGCGCTTGTGTTGCCTTGTGAGAAACATCAGTACAGAAATACCAGTAGTTCAGGAGATCTCGTGCTTATTTGTGCAGTTCCTTCGCAATATGAATGACGCAAAAAAGAAAGGATGGCGTATGCTTGAAGTTGTACACGCTGATATAACCGAAATGGAAGTTGACGCCATTGTTAATGCGGCAAATGAAAGTCTGCTCGGTGGCGGCGGGGTTGACGGGGCGATACACAGGGCTGCAGGCCCTGAACTGTTATCGGAATGTCGAAAGCTGAACGGGTGCAAAACGGGAGACGCAAAAATTACTTGTGGTTATGGTCTGCCTGCCAGGCACGTTATTCATACTGTCGGTCCGGTCTGGCATGGCGGGAAGCGTCGAGAGGAGGATTTGCTGGCAAGATGTTATTATCGCAGCCTGGAAGTTGCGGCTGAGAATGGACTCAAAACGATTGCCTTTCCGTGCATCAGCACAGGCGTATATCGTTTTCCGAAAGAGAAAGCCTGTCGCATTGCTGTTGATACCGTGCGGTCTTTTCTTGATCAACATGACGCGATCGAACGTGTAACGTTCGTCTGCTTTGGGAACGATAACTACGAGTTCTACCAGCGGGTGTTGAATAAAGAAGCATAATGCTTGTTATGCGCAGGCTTTTACAGTAATCGATATGCCCCCGCGGGGATTGAAATTCCCTGTTACTGTAATGCTTCGCGGCTGGACTGATCTGACTATATCGTCAAGTATCCTGTTTACTACCTCTTCGTGAAAGGCTCCGTGATTGCGAAAAGAGAATAGATACAGTTTGAGTGATTTGCTTTCGAGACATTTGGCGTCAGGCACATAGTCTATTGATATATTCCCGAAATCCGGCTGCCCGGTAATCGGGCACACGGATGTGAATTCCGGGCAGGCAAAAGTTACGTGGTAATCCCTGTCTGTAGAAGGGTTGTTGAATGCTTCGAGGCATTCGGGGGCCGGTGAGTCCGGATATACTGTCTTACCCTTTCCTAGATGAGTCAGATTTTCATAACCTTTTTTCATGCTTCGGCAACCTTTCGTATTTTCTGTTTTTGCTCAGTCTCTTTGTTCTGCTTATGCGCAGACTACTTTTCCGCAGCCTGCCAGACGCCGTCCCACGATTCCGGCGGATTGTCGGCAAATTCCCTGCATTTCTCCGCGTACCTAGCGGAGGGGGGATCGTCTTCTATCTTTAGAAACGCCTGCAGTGCATCCTTGAAACTGCCCTCATAGTAGTGTTTTAAAGCCACATCGAACGCTTCGTACTTTTCGCGGTTTGCGTTGTAATGTTGTGGCCACATGGGTTCAAAAACAGTGATGGGCACATTTTTTCCTATCACACGCACGCGTGAAAGTTCGCGTGCCGCGAAGCGGTCGGAAAGCTTCTGTTTCGTGAATTCGGATATCATGGCGTATGTGCCGAACTGCTTATTAAGACTCTCCAGTCGTGCTGCAAGGTTCCCGGCATCTCCCAGGAAGGTGTAGTCGAAACGCTGATCGGAGCCCATGTTGCCCACGACAACCGGGCCGGTGTTCAGTCCGATACGCGCGCAAAGATCGGTTCCGGCAATTTTCTTCAGTTCGGGCCGCATCTCGTTGAGCTTATCCTGGCATCGAAGCGCGGCTCTAACTGCGCGTTCAGGGTGATCGGCCTGGTCGACGGGCGCGTTCCAGAAGGCGATTATCGCGTCGCCCTCGTATTTATCAATTGTGCCGCCTTCGTTTAGTATTATATCGGTCATTGCAGTCAGATATGTGTTCAGAAGGTCGGTCAGTTCCTCCGGGGACAGTTTTTCGGATATGGAGGTAAAGCCCTGGATGTCGGAGAAATAGATGCTGAGTTCGCGGGATTCTCCGCCGAGTTTCAGCCGGTCGGGTTCCCGGACCAGACGATCTATAACAATCGGGCTCAGGTATTGCTTGAAAGCTCCTTTAATGAAGCGTTTCTGTCTGCCTTCGACGGTGTAGTTCAGAACAACAATGCCTGCGAGCGTAAGCAGCGTTGCAAAGCCCGGGGCGGTTACATTAAGCCAGTAGCCGTAAGGGTACGCAAGGAATCCAAGAAGGACAGGCAGGGGAACCAGAACGGCGCCGATGAGCACCAGGCGCCATGCTTTTGCGCAGAATCTGCCTGCTATTCCGGCTATGACTGCAAGCGCGAGAGTCAGGAGCGCAGTATAAAGATGCGGGAAGTCCTGGATCAGGTCGTCGCTCAGTATATTGTCCAGCATCGTTGCGTGTATTTCCACGCCGGGGTAGACCTCGCTTACTGGTGTTGTTCTAATGTCCAGCAGGCCCTGGGCGGTGGTCCCGAAGAAAACGTAACAGTCATTGAATTCAGAAGGCTCGACGATGGGGGCTTTGTTTTGTCGGAGCAGAACCTCGGACTGGATTATTGCGGCCGCGTTAAATGCCTCGTGGGCCTGGCTGGCTCCGCGGTAGCGCAGAATGGACGACGCCGAGGAATCCATTGGAATCCTGTGATTTCCCGCGATCATGGTGTTGTTTGTGATCCGGATTGAGGCGGAGGGATTTCCGGCAGCGAAGGTAGCCAGCGCGAGCGAAGGCACGAAGTGATCGTCGAAGACCTGGAATACCGGCGCTCGTCGCAAAACCCCTGCGTCAGGCCGGAAATATGCCGAGCCGAGGATTGCGGCATTTGTCGCAATCTCGTCTACAGGAAAAGAAGCTTTAGGAAGTGTGATCCTGTCTCTGTTATTTTTTTCCAGAAACGTCCGGAATCTACATACGCTTATCGTTTTATCGGTCAGTTGCTGCGGCCATTCACCTGCGCCGTGCTGTTCGCTTAGCATAAAGGCCTGGACGAAATTGCTGGTTCCTGCAATAGCTGTTCCGAATGCAAGATCGTCGGCCACTCCGTCGTCAGACGTATCGGAAAACAGCATATCGAATGTTACAGCGCGGGGCTTGCCGCGTTGGAGAAAATCAAGTATGTACACGTAGGCCTGGCGCATCCATTGCCAGGTCATGCCATGATGCTCTTCGGCCCAGTCAAGCGTGTACTGATCTATGAAGATAAGTTTTACCTTGTCCGAAGGTTGGTCTTGTTCGGCAAAATGCCGCACGCGCATGTCCCATAATTCATTTTCTGCGGGTTTCAGAGCCCCGCCTGCCCACAACAACAGGACGACGGCCGTTCCGGCGAGCCCTGCTATACATCCCTGGATAAGTTTGTTTGACATGTCTTTGACGACCCGCTTGCCACTTTGTGCTTACTTCTTTTTCTCGCAACGTGCAACGTCTGCAAGCTCAGCCGTTATATACCCTTCAACGCTTTCCTGAACCGTTTTATTCTTTCGGGTGAAGGTTTGATGGGGGCGGCATCGCGGACAAGGTTGGCTATCTTATTGATTCTGTCTTCGGGGTCGGGATGGGTTTTGCCGAATCCGCCGGGATGGCGTTTAAGGCGGGAATCCATTTCGCGGAGCATTATGACGAGGCCTTTCGGGCTGTAGCCGGTTCGTTTCAGTATTTTTACTGCCGCATCATCCGCTTGTTTTTCAAATTTACGGGAGTAACCGCTGTTCACCAGGGTTGCAGTGATATCGGAGATCGAACCTTCTAGAGTGGATGTAAGCTGCGCTACTTCCTCGCTTCCGAGTGTTTTCCCTGCTTCAGCCGCGGTAGTGGTGAGGAGGCTTGTCCAGCGGCTTTTGCTTATGGCCTTAAGCCCGTGCTCGTTTTCGACGTGGCCGATCTCGTGGGCCAGGACCGCGGCGACTGAGGTCTCGTTCGGGCAGCAGCGGAGCAGTCCTCTTGATATGAGGATAAATCCTCCCGGCGCGGCGAAGGCGTTGATTTCGTCGGTATCCATGATAAGGAAGTGATAACCTCCGTATGTTTCCGGTTTGTCTGACGCCAGAGCAAGGGTTTGACCCAGCAAATTGATATACTGGTTTGCCTCGGGGTTTGTATAAGGCTTGTAATTGTTAAGGATTGTTGCCGTGACCGCGCGTCCAAGGTAGTACTCCTGGCTTGGGCTGATCTCATCGAAGGCTTTTGCTGTGGCCTTGGCGACCTTTACGCCAGACTTCACATGCTCGCTGGGTATTCCCGCCATTTCAGCCGCGCCACCGGCAAGTTCGGTTACCGCGTCCATGGTCTTGCATCCCTGCAATGAAAGCGCGAGGGCAGAAACCAGTAAATTTATCAGCAATATTTTTTTCATTCCGCGTCTCCTTTCGGGGACACGCCGCCCTTTTCGAGGAATGATTTCTTGTTCTCGAAAGAAAAGCTGATCTTTTCCATTTTATTGACCCATTTGAAACTTATCTCCTGGTTCTGTTCCTTGAAAGCGTTTTCCACTTCGGGAGTGAAGCCCTTTGTGGCAAGAGCCATCTCGCCGCTGGAAGCCGACGTCTTTTCCACGTCGGCTGTGCGAAGCTCGAGTTTCTTTTTTGTAAGACTCCTGGAAGGCAGCCAGCCGGTTTTGCCGGAGGACTGGACACGTATTTTGGTCCAGATTCCTTTTTCCTGCAATACGGTAACACGTTCGGCAAGACCGACTTTTCCTACAACAGAAGAAAACGGAGCCGGGTCAGACTTCAGCCGGGCCTCTCGCGTCTGAACGCTCATCTGCCTGTTTCCGGCAAAACTGATTGACGCAAAAAGAAGAAGTGTTAAAACGGCGCCAGTAAAAAATGATAAGCATCTCATTTGAATGATCCTTTCAGATTTTTCCGAATCCTACAAAAACTGATGTTTCCCTGCCAGAAAAAAGAATTTTTGGACCGACATTATTGATGCGGCGTGGCGGCATCAATTCTGTGAGATA
>CAYTRK010000182.1:0-5176 GCA_964440205.1 uncultured Victivallaceae bacterium | reverse complement strand
TACGAGCAATTCACCGCACGAATGAAAACTTTGCTGCTCGATTCACACGCCTCCATGGGTATTCCTTACCAGACCTTAATCTCTGGGATAATTCATCGGTATATCGAAGGAGACTTAACTTCAAAAGGCAGCTAACCCGCCGTCGCACTGTACTCACAAGCTTCCCTCATGAGTGGACAAAATTGCTGCTGAGAGTATTTCCTTCCTACGCCAATTGAATGATCTGGTTCAAGCATTCACATACTTCTGCAAAATGGGTGTTGGCAAGCTTTTTGAGCGGGTGGGGCTGAGCCTGGCGAACTCGCCAGTCAAAGGATTTCGGCTGGTGACAGAGCACATAGCTGACCTTCTGCTCTTTTTTTTTGCCGACCCGGCCGACGGCAATGGCAAAGGGGTTATCGGCATTATATGCCGCAGTCGTCATCGGCAGGCCGATGACCAGGGATGTCTTGTCGTTGAAAATTTGCGGAGAAAGCACCAGAAACGGATGGATGTCGCGCATCTCCCTGCCGGCCTGAGGATTGCAATCGATCCAAATGATGTCCCGGCGTTGTGGAACCCATGGCGCGCGCAGAGTTGACAGATTCGCTGCTACCATTTCTCGGCACCGAGCCGCTCGCTCTGCATCACCTCACCGCCGTGTTTTTCCGGGTCAAACCGGGCCAAACGCTGTTCCAGCGTGTTCATTCCCTCGTTCACGGGACGGATGACGATAGCAGAACCCTCAACGGTGATTTGTACGCTCTGGTCAACATGCAATCCTGCTGCTCGCGCAATCGCCGCGGGCAGACGCACGCCAAGATTATTCCCCCATTTTCTAATGTTCAAGGTAGCCTCGGCCATGCCCTTTCCTCCCGCTGGTTTGACGACTGATTAGCTGCTTGTTTAAACATAGTTTAAACATTTGTCTCGATTTTGTCACCTGTAATTGGGAAAATCGATGCTGCCTATTCCTCGGTTTCTTCGAGGCTTAGCTCTTGAAGCATTTTCAACAACAAGGGGTTAAGGCTTGGACATGCTGGGTGCTATCCCATCACCCTACTTTTTCTTATATTCAGGGTGGTCAAAATTCGGTGATCACAGGTGGTCAATTTTCGGTTGTCATTCGCACAGGCCGTGCAGCAGCCAGTTCAACGCCAACGGGCTGATCTCCATTATCTGCTGCTCGCTCTGAGGCGAGCGGAACTGATCCTGCTCCATCCGTTTGAGCCAAATGCATGAGCAGGCCGGGGACCGTGAGGGCAACGGGAGCGGATCGGCTTTACTTTCCCGCTGCAGCGCGAATATCTTTAATCAGCAGGAAAAGATGCCTTTTGTCCATCGGTGAGGGCATAAACCCGAAATGGCGATAAAAGGACGCTGCGGAGTCTATCTCACCGGACTCGGCAAGACCCCACGCCCGTCAACAGTGTACCCCATGCCGAGAGGACTTCACCCTGGGTCTTTGTCAACGTCAATACCGATCTTGACCTGTACACACATTAGATGTACATTATAAATCATGAAATACGACAAAGAAGAACTAGAAATATTAGACGCTTATGAAGCTGGTGACATTAAATTAACAACACCTTCTAAAAAAGAAATTGAGGCAATTAAAACAGCTGCAGAGAGTACTTTTAAAAAAGATAAACGTGTAACCATTCTTCAAAAGGCAGCTAACCCGCCGTCGCACCGTACTCACAAGCTTCCCTCATGAGTGGACAGAATTTCTGCTGAGAGGATTTCCTTCCTACGCCAATTGAATGATCTGGTTCAAGCATTCACATACTTCTGCAAAATGGGTGTTGGCAAGCTTTTTGAGCGGGTGGGGCTGAGCCTGGCGAACTCGCCAGTCAAAGGATTTCGGCTGGTGACAGAGCACATAGCTGACCTTCTGCTCTTTTTTTTTGCCGACCCGGCCGACGGCAATGGCAAAGGGGTTATCGGCATTATATGCCGCAGTCGTCATCGGCAGGCCGATGACCAGGGATGTCTTGTCGTTGAAAATTTGCGGAGAAAGCACCAGAAACGGATGGATGTCGCGCATCTCCCTGCCGGCCTGAGGATTGCAATCGATCCAAATGATGTCCCGGCGTTGTGGAACCCATGGCGCGCGCAGAGTTGACAGATTCGCTGCTACCATTTCTCGGCACCGAGCCGCTCGCTCTGCATCACCTCACCGCCGTGTTTTTCCGGGTCAAACCGGGCCAAACGCTGTTCCAGCGTGTTCATTCCCTCGTTCACGGGACGGATGACGATAGCAGAACCCTCAACGGTGATTTGTACGCTCTGGTCAACATGCAATCCTGCTGCTCGCGCAATCGCCGCGGGCAGACGCACGCCAAGATTATTCCCCCATTTTCTAATGTTCAAGGTAGCCTCGGCCATGCCCTTTCCTCCCGCTGGTTTGACGACTGATTAGCTGCTTGTTTAAACATAGTTTAAACATTTGTCTCGATTTTGTCACCTGTAATTGGGAAAATCGATGCTGCCTATTCCTCGGTTTCTTCGAGGCTTAGCTCTTGAAGCATTTTCAACAACAAGGGGTTAAGGCTTGGACATGCTGGGTGCTATCCCATCACCCTACTTTTTCTTATATTCAGGGTGGTCAAAATTCGGTGATCACAGGTGGTCAATTTTCGGTTGTCATTCGCACAGGCCGTGCAGCAGCCAGTTCAACGCCAACGGGCTGATCTCCATTATCTGCTGCTCGCTCTGAGGCGAGCGGAACTGATCCTGCTCCATCCGTTTGAGCCAAATGCATGAGCAGGCCGGGGACCGTGAGGGCAACGGGAGCGGATCGGCTTTACTTTCCCGCTGCAGCGCGAATATCTTTAATCAGCAGGAAAAGATGCCTTTTGTCCATCGGTGAGGGCATAAACCCGAAATGGCGATAAAAGGACGCTGCGGAGTCGTCTTTTGCATGAACAGCAAGGGCGCGTACCCCGACGATGTCGGCGGCCTGTAAGGTACGCCCCAAAGCATCCAGAAGGAGCCCCGCCCCAATGCCGCGCCCTTGCCATTCGCTGTGCACGGCAAGCCTCGCCAGGACAAGGAGGGGGACTGGGTGCCGGGGCATGCCCTTGACGACCCGCTCAGGTGCATCGGCGTGCCGCACTTCGCCAGCAACGATCGTATAAAACCCGATGACCGTTTTGTCGCTCAAGCCAACATAGGTTCGGGATGAATTCACTCGCTGGGCTTGCAGTGCGTGACGGATAAGGAAGCGGTTGAGCTCAGGCTGTCCGCAATCGAAGGTCTCGACCTCGTGCGTTCGCTGTAATGTTTCTATGCGCAGGGCGCCTTTCACGGCTCGGCGTCAAAAACGGATGGCTCACGAAACAGCCGTTCAAGACGCGGTTTGCGTTGCGGTGGTGCATCGAGGGCGGCAATAAAATCATCCCATGTTGTTTCATCGAGCGTGAAAACTGTCCGGTCCGCCAACCGTTCTTCGGCTTCGCTGAGTGCCGTTTCAAGAACGAATTCGCTGACGGATTTTCGAACGGACGCCGCTGCTGCTTGCAATGTCTGTTTTGCAGGCTTGCTCAGGCGAAGATCAAGCTTCTCTGTTCTTGCTGATCGTTGAATAGTCATAGACTGAGAATAGTCAGGTTGCCAGACAATGTCAAGACACGTGGGAATCTTGAACGAAATTCAGAATTTTTCAAACTCCCCATGTATTTATTCAGAAGTTCCGAGGACAGATGCGGGCAGCACCCCTTGGAAGATAGGTTATCGAAGGCTACGATAAACATCTTTTCTGTGACCAATCTTAACTACCAATATCAATAGACAATTCTCACAAATCTCATAAATTATTCGGTAATTACCGCATCTTACTTTATGAAAAGCATTATCCCCACTCATTTTGGTAGTCGATGGATCTGGTAAGTTAGCACTCATTTCTTCGATTTTACGCTTTATCTTAATCAAATCCTTCTTTGGTACATTCTTGACATTTTTCCAAACCGAAGGACGAAACTCTACACGATATGCCATCTGCTAGAGTCCCAGTTTGTCCCAAAAATCATGTGCAGTAATATTTTCACCAGGTTCTTCAAGAGCTTTTCTGGCGTCTACAATGTCAATATGATCTTCAATTTTTTCGAGCAGTCTAAGCTCTTCAATAGAAACCAGGGCAGCAATTTCTTGCCCTCTTCTCGTAAGAACTACAGGCTCTTTGCCATAAGCAACAGTATTAACAATATCTGCAAAATTCTTCCTGGCATCGGCCGTTGTAATGGTTCTATGCATGCCCCACTCCTTTATGTACTATTTGTACATATTGTACAACATGTACCATGAAAAATCAATGCAGACATATGCCAACCTTTCATTTCTTCTAATGCCCTATTTCGCTTAGTACGTGCAGTGGACTCATAATGAGCGGACAGAATTGCTGCTGAGAGGATTCTTCTTCATATCGGCACTGCTTGCTGTCACATTCGGTCGGCGTTGCTGACCAGTTCGCAGAGTTCGTCGGCCATGTCGTTTGTATCGATGTAGGAAAATCGACGCTATCTATTCTTCGATCTCTTCGAGGCTTTGTTCATGAAGCATGTCCAATAACGGCTGTTCAGGGATGTTATGCAACATTTTCTCTTTTTATTGAAAGTGGTTGCAACCGCATGATCTCAATAGCTTTTGGGCTATTCATTGCCTGCCATAGATCCCAGTCTTGTTGTAAACCAAGCCAGAAATCTGCTGACATTCCTAGAACTTGAGACAGCCTCAGGGCAGTGTCGGGCGTTACTGATCTACGGCCTTTAATGATTTCGTTAAGACGAGGGTATGACACGCCTAATTTTTGAGCAAGTTCTGTTTGGGTGATATGAAGCGGTTTGACAAATTCTTCCAAAAGCATCTCTCCAGGATGCGTTGGAGGGCGATTTTGGGGGATTTTCCTGGAAACATTATTAGTGATAGTCAGTGATTTCGAGCTCATATGCTTGGCCCTCCTTCCAAATAAAACAAACACGGTATTGTTGGTTTATTCGGATACTGTATTGGTTTTCTCTTGCGCCTTTTAATTGTTCAAGCCGATTTCCCGGCGGTATTTGGAGTTCAGTAACTTCTTGTACACGGTTAATTTGATCCAATTTACGTCTTGCTATGGGCCAGATTGATTGCGGACAGCATTTTCTGGCGGCTTTGGATGCGATCCCGTCAAAAATATCCTCCGTGCCGGTATCTT
>CAYTRK010000181.1:0-5195 GCA_964440205.1 uncultured Victivallaceae bacterium | reverse complement strand
TCTGCAACTTTGCCTCATTTGATCCGGCATTACAGGCACGCGGAATCAAAGGGCTACGAGGAGCCAGTCAGGCCGATAGAAAGATGTGGGCTGTAATGTTTATGCCGGCAGGCATTGAAGGTTGTCCGTAACCTCTTCCCAGGTCCAATTGCAGTCGAAACGGTTGTTCACAACTTTAATCTGTTCTTCAACCTTATCTTTGTCGTAGTCATACACAAACCCCCGGCTTTTCCTGTCGACAAAAGCAATTTCTCCACGTACACGACTGAGGAACTGCCCTTCGCTATTCTTGATTACCACCTTCATCACGCATTCCTCCTTGTTTGACTTTACGCCAGTTAACTATGTTTACAAAGTAAACCTTCAGGTTCTTGACGTCAACAATAAAAAGTTAACAATGTTAACAGCATGAATAAGAAAAAAGACATCACTCTTGGCGTCCGGGTAGATGAAGACCTTGAAAAGCAGATCAGGGCTCTTGCAGTAAAAGAAGACCGCTCTGTATCCTGGATGCTTCGGCACCTGGTCCTTGAAGGCCTCAAGTCAAAAGGCCTGCTGAAGAAGCGCAAGTAGCAGCCACGTCCTGTTTGCGAATACGATCAGTGGAAGCGGTCGTATTCAAGTAAGGAGAGTACCTTAGAAGCCCCACCAGCACACCAGCAGAACAACTGCCGTTATCTTTACTTCCGACCAGACTTCAGGTGCTTCTCCAGAATCTTGGCCACAACCCAGGATAGCGTGCGCTCTTCTTTCTCCGCAATCTCTTCCAGCTCCGCCTTCATTTCCTTCGACAACCTGACACTCAAGAACTCGGTTTTGGCTTCATTCTTCATGGTGATATATCGTGTCACACATTTTTTGTTGACTCTAGGATATACCTGATATATCATGTATGACGTTATGAAAACAAAACTACCAACTATCCTCCTGCTCCACCTGGCCCTCTCGGCGCTCTCTTACGCGGGCACTATTACCGGGACGGTTACCAGAGTGATTGACGGCGACACAGTGGAAATCAAACACAAAGCAGCAACTGAGGTTCTCAATATCCGCCTTGCCGATATCGACGCCCCTGAACTTGCTCAGTCCTACGGCCCACAGGCCAGGGCAGCACTCAGCCACATGGTTCTGGATCAAACCGTCATAGTGGAATACTCCAACAAAGACTTCTTTGGCCGGATCATCGGCACCATCCACCTGTCGACCTCACCTTCTTCTCTCAGCATAAACAGCCGCCTCCTCGCCTACGGCCACTGTTGGCATTACCGCAAATACTCAAAAAGCAAAAAACTCGCCCAACTACAAACCCTCGCACGCAACAAACAAATGGGCCTCTGGCAATCCCCAGCCCCCATCGCCCCATGGGAATACAGAAAAAGATGAAACACAAAGGAGGAAAACATGGTAGATAAAAAGGAACTGTTGCAGCTACTTGATGCTGCGGTTGACGGTATTGACGGGTACGAAGCCGAAACCGGCTACCTGCGCTACTGGAATCCCGCAAAAATCCATCGTGCGCGGCGTGTACTGGACAAGCACTTCAACACAGAAGACCGCCTTCCCTCCGGCAAGTTCGGCGAAATCGAAACCAACGCATTGGCCTCTATCCTCGGCGGCTACACCTGGCACAGCGGCGGCGGAATATTCGTCGTCCTTATCAAAAGGTCGGACGGCCACATAGTCTCAATCACCGATGAATGCATCTGTGAATATAAATCGCAAGATGCTTTCGATGAAAACCTGCCGCTACGAACCATCAACATAGGGAGGACAAAATGAAAGTGGTTATCAAAAACGAAGACGGGCAGTACCCGACAGGCTGCCAGGGCAGGCCAATGTTGAGCCCACGCATCCAGCGTGCTTTCGTATATGATTACGAGGAAGACAAAGTCGAAGAACAGATTTGTCTTGCCAGGGAGCGTTTCGGCTTGAACTGGACATGGGAAGATGTAGGTGACGGCAAAGGCCTGCTCTGCCTGCCCAAAACCCCGTATAGAAGGCCCCGTACATAGTCAGACTTGCCTGGCACACTCCAACATTGATATTTCGAGAGGTTGTTCTACCATGCCTGTATGGTAGACAAACTCACAAAAGAGCATCGTTCATGGAACATGAGCCGTATACGCGGCAGGAATACGAAACCTGAGTACATTGTCCGGTCAATCCTGCATCGCATGGGCTACCGCTTTACCGTAAACGGTCCGAAAAACAGGAAATTACCCGGTAAGCCTGATATAGTCCTACCAAAATACAAAACCGTCATCTTCGTCCACGGCTGCTTCTGGCACCGGCATAAAGGCTGCAGAAAGACAACAACACCATCAACTCGCAAAGAATTCTGGAAACAAAAATTCGCATCGAATGTCAAACGCGACAGACGAAACATCCAAGGGCTCAAAAAGAAGGGATGGCAGGTGATTGTCATATGGGAGTGCGAATTGGAGCACGATCCGATAGGTGCAGTGGTCCGCAAGATCGCGGAGATTTCACCAGAAGAAAGCACTGAAATAAGCTACTGCTTGCCGACAAATACGGAAGTCAGAAAAGTGGCAGAGAAGAAAGCAGAAAGCCTGTACCGGAACCTTTAGCCAACACATCACCTTTTTGCATGTTCAGCGTCATGGCATATGTTGCAGAGAGTAAGGAGGTTTTCTGAAATATTCGCTCCACCTGCTGAATGTTGCTGAATATGGTGAAGTTCGAGATGCCTTGGATCGTCTTGATTCCACTGTTCACGCGACCATCTGCAATCAGGATTCTGGCAGGTGTAATTGTCACGAACAAGCACTTCGCGCCTTACTTTGTCGGGTATGACTCTGTCGTGGGCTGGTAATTGACGGGCCTCCTCTAAAAGGTACATTCCTGACTGCAATTCAGGCCTACCGTTCCAATGAGTGCTGATCGGCCAACCTTCTTCTGTTCGCAATTCTCTGACACGTCTGGCCCATTCCGTGCGATCCTTGGCCACGTATCTCAATTCTTCACCGGATACAGCTTTGCCAACATTCTGCTGCAGAAATTCAAGTATTTTCGCCTTTACACCCGACTTCTTGTTTCGAATGTCTTTTGCAACTTTCCACCGATAGGCGGCTTCACGGTCCTGACCCGATGAAGTCATGATGTAATCTGACGGCTTCAGACTTCCCCAGCCGGAGTCTGACGGTGCTTCCAGGTCCCCTGCGTCAATCATCTCGCGAATTGTTGTCCCGCTGAATATTGGCCAGCCATACTCCACCCTGAGTTCGCGCACTCGTCGTGCCCACTGACTTATGCCCGCCACAATCGTCAGTTCTTCCTGGGAGATCACAACTCCAAGGTACTCTTTGAAATAGAAGAGGATGCGCTTTCGTGCAGCTTTACGTAATTCCGGCGGCAGCAGCGAGCTTCCCAAGGTGTTCATCTTCCGCCATACAGGAACCAGAGAAAGAACTTGCGCCCTGAGGTCAGTCTCCGCACCCGTCTCAAAGTTTTGTAGAAGCTCTACGAGTTCATTTCGTAATGTTTCTGTTTCATTCATTTGTCACCGCCGTTCTTGAGCACGTTGTAAGCAGCCCGTGTCTCTGCAACATAAGCCGGGCTCGTTTTACCGTCCATCGAATTTGCCACCTGTTTGGCTATAGCTCTCGCCATTTGTACAGGAACCGCGTTTCCTATTTGTTTTGCTATCTCGATTTTACTCCCTCGGAATCTGAATGTATCCGGGAAGGATTGTATGCGGGCGGCTTCACGGTGAGTGATAGGCCTGTTCTGCTGTGGATGTAAATAGCGTCCCTTTTCCGGCTTGAAAAACTCAGTACGTATTGTTACTGAGGGACGATCCCACCAAAGTCTTCCCATCAAGTCTGTTCCACCTGTTTTTTTCCTAATCCAACAACCAGGCGTCAGATCTGGTCGTCTTTTCTGAAGATCGAATCGATTCCCGCCCGGAGGAATAGCTTTATATCGTTCCACGCTAGTATCAGATGGTGTGCGACCGAAGTGCAGGTCAAGCGGAGGAGGGATATCTCGTATTTCAGTACCCTTGGGCGACGGTAAATCGCCAATAACGTCTCTGACTGTCTTCCAGGGTCGCAGCTTGCGCTTTCCAAAGAATTCCTGCTGTGATTCAAGTCTTGGTATTTGCTCGGGCGAGAAGTGCGTCGGGCGCGGCATGGAGATGGGATTCTTCTTGGTTGCCATTATGATTGTTCGGTACCTCATTTCAGCAACACCGTAATTCGCTGCCAGCAGCACTCGTGCCTCGATATGTCGAAAACCGAAGTCATGCAGTTTTTCTTCAATTTGAATGAATTCGGGCGAGGTCAGCAGTTGGCGAACGTTTTCCATAACTATGACCTTCGCTCCCGTCAACTCTACAATGCGCATAAACTGAAACCACAGGGATCGTCGCGGATCTCCTTGCCGGGTCTTGTTTAACAGCGAAAAGCCCTGGCAGGGCGGACCACCTATCACCACATCCGCCTTTGGAAAGCGAAACGAGTCGTTGTCAAGTAGTTCCACGATATCGCCCGTCACCGTGTGCTTCCCGTGGGGATCGAAATTCGCCTTATACGAATCGATCGCAGCCATGTTACAGTCATTAGCAAATACAGGGCAAAACCGCTTGGTATCGACAAATCCCTGAGTCATGCCACCGCAACCGCTGAAAAGGTCTATCAATCTGTACTGTTTGTAGTCCAAGATATCGCAAATCCCCGTGTCTAAAAAACAATTTATATCTCAAGTCCCGATTTATTTCAACAGCCTGAAGGAAAACTCCATGGATTGAGATTGCGTTAAACTAAGCTATTAGTCCTGAGCTTTACAGAATATATCCCACACCACTTCTGCAAGTTGCCTTGCCAAATATGGAGGGACTGCATTACCAACTTGGTGATATTGCTGAGTTCGTCCGCCTTCGAAGAAATAATTGTCAGGGAAGGTTTGAATACGAGCGGCTTCGCGAACGGTTAGACTGCGGCACTGTGCTGGGTCAGGATGGATGAAATAGTGTCCATCTTTGGAAATATGGCTCGTAATTGTTGATGCAGGTTCGTTCCATAGTTGCACCTTGAAGCGATCCGAAAACTTCTGTTCCTTGGCAGACAAGTCTATGTTTTTGTGTTTGGGCAAAAGATCGGGTGGAAAATCTCGCAGGTGAGGTGAACGCTTGTGCGCTGCACCAAATGCCGACACAAAAAGGTAACGGGCTAAAT
>CAYTRK010000180.1:0-5259 GCA_964440205.1 uncultured Victivallaceae bacterium | reverse complement strand
CCCAGTTGGCTGGACCACTCGCCGGAGCAACTCAAGCAATGGAGCTTTGGGTTTCTGGCATCCACATGCTTCGTTCTGGGGTGCTCCTGGCTCATCTATGCGTTCGAGAAGCTTCGCCAGCAGCGTGTCATTGAGAGGATACCGACAACAGCAGCGGGTTCGGCCAAGCCGGGTCTGGTCAAGATCAGCGGTCGCGTCAGGGCTGGCGGCGAGCCCCTGCTTCGGAGTCCCATCAGTAAGCAAGACTGCGTGCACTTCGCCACCGAGGTCCTGTCCCTGTGGAGACGCGCGGTTTCGTCCGGATGGTCGATGTGGATGACCGAGTTCGAGGATTCCAAGACCGTGGAATTCCTCGTAGAGGATGACTCGGGTGCCATCCGCGTCGGACAGGAGAATCCCGATTACGATTGGCCTCCTGACATCAACGTAAAACGAGAGTGGCGCCGGCATGAGGAGTTGCGGGAGTTCTGCCTGACGCGGGGGTTGTCCCGAAACGTCACACCAACCGGATGGGGGAACAAGAAGAGGCGGTTCAAAGAGGCGGTCATACGGCCTGGTGACCGGGCATTGGTCCTAGGAACCGTCAAGCCTGATGCGACGGCCGGCGATGACGGACAGGATCTCTACATCGGGAGAGGAGAACAGGAAGGTCTCTTCTGCATCTCGGCGCGCAGTGAGCGAGAACTGGTCGGCAAGCTTGGGTTCCGCTTTCTTGTCGCGTTGAGCGGTGGTACTGTAGCCATCGCCTCCTGCATCGCCTGTTTAGCGGCTATCTGCGCATAACACACCGGAGGGATGATATGAAACAATGCGGCTGCAACTTTGCCCTGACGCCAAAGACCGACGCCGGCGGCAGAGTCACGATCAAGGCAAGCAACTTGCCCATGGGGTTGATGGTCTTCCTGATGGGCTTGCTCTGTGCGGGCATATCTATCGCGGCGTCCGGGTGGCATGGTGATTCACCCCAACGGACCGATCCCGATCAAGAGCCATTCCGGTCCGCGAATTCTCTCTACGGTAAGAACATCGAGGATATCGACGTGACCCAGTTCGGTTTTGATCCCGATCCGGCGCCCGCCACCCCTGTTGCGAAGGACGGTGCCGGTCCATCCGAAGGGAGGGCCGCCGGGTCCTTTCTGTGGCAGCACGCCCTTACGGTCCTCTGGATCGTCGCCGCATTCGTCGGCATACGCATCATGTTCACAGGCGTCAAAGTCTCGTTTGACACGCAACACGCTCTTGTGCGATGGCAGGAGAAGAGCCTGTGGGGCGCCCATTCTGCACAGCACCCACTCTCACAGGTCAACCTGCTCCTCCACGAAACGGTTGTGCGAAGCCGCCGCACGCTTGACTGGCATGGCTTCGCTGCGTCTCTCGTCAACAGCGACAGCGGAGCCATTCAACTCGCCCGAAGCGAGACAATAGAAGGCGTCAAGGATTATGCCGACAACTTCCAGAAACTCACAGGGATCGAAGCGACGCAGATCGGGGCCAAACAAGCCAACTCTCAGAGACTCTACATGCGGCGGCCTTTCTCCCTCAAGCAGTAGCCCACACCCTGAGCGAAAGGATAGTCGGACAATATTGACGGTGGGTAAGACAAGGATGCAACCATGGCTGAACACACAACGAGGATTGCACTCAAGAGGTCATTCATGTTGACCCTTGTGGTTGTTGCCGTCCTGGGCAGCGGGTGTGCCACATCGTATATGCGCAGCAAGGATCCAAGGCGCTACCGCCCGTGCACTCGAGACGAGGCATCCGCGTTCTATCCGGCTACAATGCTGAACCTCGCCCTTATGGATGAGGCTCGAGACGGTACACGCATTGATATGTACTCTTTGGGTACCATCGACACCCACATTTGCACACCATTCTTCTTGATTGGAGGTCTTCTCGATCTCCCATTCTCACTACTCACCGACACACTTTGGCTCCCCGCAGACATTTCGCGTTACCGGAACATGACGACGGTAGAAGAAGGAGACTCTACGCCGTGAGATGGCATTGCGCTGCACATCCGGTGGCAACAGGGCTGGAGGATTGGGACGAATCGGACTTACCTTGGCTGTTGCGTCTATCAGCAGCGGCTGTGCGAGCTTTTATGCATGGTCGTCTCCAGACTATCGGCGCCAACCACACACCTATCCGGCTACAAAGTACACATGGAGCGACCCAGACGGGCTCTTCGATCGTTGCTTACCCAGCTACTGCAAAGACAATGAGGCTTTCCTCCGAGCGGCCTTCTACACTTTTGGGGGATCTGTCTTCGCTGCTGCCGGCTACTCCGTCGGGTTCTTCGTGTACGCGGGCGTCATCGACCCCCCGTTTCGCTGGTCACGGACACGGTGCTGTATCCCTACGACCCGCGGCCTACTGTCTCACAGGCATCCCTTCAAGGCTGTTCTACCTTGGCTTGATCGTGTCCTTTGCTATACTCTACAAAAAGCAAGAAGGTGGATACCCGTCAGCATGATTGTGCGATTAGGCTGGGGCTTTCTCGAAGCCCATGAGGAAGCTGGATCGCAAAGACGGGGGATTGGGTTACAGAAGAACGTACGCGAAAACATTGGAAGGGAGCAGATATGGACTGTCCAGCATGTGGTCAAACGTTACAGCAAATGGAGGTCGGTGATCTGACGGTAGACGCCTGCCAAGGTGGCTGCGGCGGTATATGGTTCGACAACTATGAGCTCGAAAAGGTCGACGAGCAGCACGAGGTGGCGGGAGAGCCGCTCCTCGGCGTAAAACAGGACGAGACGATTTATGTCGACATGACCCAACGGCGCCACTGCCCGAAGTGCGAGAACATCGTAATGATGCGTCACCACTTCGGCGTTGCTCAAGACGTCGAGATCGATGAATGCGGCGGCTGTGGCGGTATCTGGCTGGACCACGGCGAGCTGGCGCGCATCCGCGGGGCCTACGCTTCGCCGGAAGAACGGGAGCAGGCGGGACGCGACTACATCGCCGACTTCCAGAGCCAGATCCGCACCATGCAGACAGAGAGCGAGCAGAAAGCGGAAAGCGCAAAGCGGTTCGCACGCATGTTCCGGTTCATCTGCCCGAGCCATCATATTCCGGGCAAACAGGATTGGGGAGCGTTTTAAGGGAATCCAGGAGCCCCGGAGATACAATGACGGGATGAGCGATGAGGACGAGGGGATCGCGGGGACGGACTCCCGCAACGCGAAATCGGTGTTGGGTATTGGCGGCGTGTTGCCTGAATTCGTTCAATCCCCGCAACACCCCTTTTATGCTAATTATTCAGTGTTTCTTTCGGTAACATTTAATATGGCGCAATACGCCCCCGCAGCCTTACATTAATTTTTTGGATTTACCGCGCGACTTAAAGACATTCCGGCGTCACCCGCTGATTATTCATGCGGAGAAATTTGACAAACCGCTCTTCAAGGTCTTCCATGTTTTGTCCTCTATTTGCTCTTAAGATTCATAATATCAATTCCGGAGTCAGTGTCAGCATCAGGCTCTTTCCAAACAAAGTGCTTTCCCTGCGTCAGGGAAACCAACGTGCCCTCTCGGGTAAATTCGCGGCTCATTTTAGGGGTTACCCCGATACCACTATTTCCGATGTTTGCATATGGTTGCGTCAAGAAAAGGCGACGCGTTTTACTAGCTCAGATCAAAAAGAACTCGCAAGCTTTGAGCGACGCTGCCGCTTGTAACAGAGGAGAGGTGATTATGGTAAAGTTGAAAACTGGTAGAATCGGGTTTTTCGTAATTGCAGTCTGCATGATTTTACTGCCATTGCGTAATATATTGGCAGGGGAAATGCCGCCCGCGAGGATTTCGGGCATAGCCAGGGACGGCGAAGGCGATGATGACGTCGAAGAATATCTTGGCGATGCGTTGATTCCGCTGACGGGTGACGAAGACCGATTGGCATTCTTCAATATTCGAGTCCTTGATGCGGGCGGAACTGTTAACGACCGTGACTATAATGAAGAAGAGATCAATCTGGGTGTTGGATACCGTTATGTCGTGCCGAAGCATGACGTCATCATGGGCGTAAACGTCTTCTATGATCAGAGATGGACGGTTCATGACACATATATCGAACAGTACGGCGGAGGAGTGGAACTCCTTTCTGAGCGGTTTGATCTCAGGTTTAATATTTATGATCCGGAGGAACAGGTCCAAAGGTTCGATAGTGTTCTGGAAGTCGAACGCGAAAAGGAGGAAAGCGTCAGCTATGGCCCGCAGCAAGAGGTCGACGGGTGTATTCAACGGGAGAGGACCGTTTCAACCCGAATCATAGAGACTACCAGGCTCAGAGAGCATATCGAAGAACCAATGCCTGGATATGATTTTGAGGTTGGAACAAAGGTTCCTCATCTGCCTGACTGGTTGAATACAAGACTCTACGTCGGCATGTACTATTTCGAATCGGATATAGGAGAAGACCTCGAAGGATACCGCTGGCGTGCCGAATGGCGTCCTGTGAGGGCTATTCGAATTGACGCGGAGTTCTATGAGGACCAGGAACTCAACGACGCCGAGTATTTTGTGTCCGGACGCTTGAGCGTGCCGTTCAACATAGGCAAACTGGTCCAGCTCGAAAATCCATTTGAGCAGATAGACGAGTATTTCACGCCCAGACCCTTCAGGCTGCGTGACCGTATGAACGAGATGGTGTATCGGGATTTCCGCATCAGGATCAAACACGATCATGAGCGTGAAGTTTCATCGGAAATTGTAGGCGGACAGGAAACAACGTCCGTGGAGTTATTGGAGTGTTATCAGGAAGAACCTCAACCTGAAGAGCCAATTGAGGAACCAATAGGGTAAACTCTTTAGATGTTGAGACATGCGAAATTCCCGGAGGGCGCTAGATCGCCCTCCGGGAACACTGTTTTTTCCCCGTCTATATTCCGATATAAGCGAAACTGTAAGTTTTCATGCCGCATGAGGTCGGCCTGAATACCAGCCCCGCCGCCACTGTCCGAACCAGCAACAGTCAAACAAACAGGTTTACCCCGCAGGGAATTTCACAATGCGCCTGAGCAATTTGCCCAGCGAATATGCCGCTGGCTATATGGAAAAGACCGCCACCAACGAAATTATTGTATAGACAATAAAAAACGCCCGCCACGCTGCAAAAGCAGTGTCATGGCGGGCGGACTTTCCTCTGTTTCGGGTTCAGCTATTAACGCGCACCCTGTATAATCTTTTGAAGCTCCCCTCGGAGTTCTTCAAGCTTGCTCTGAATATCCTCCATTTCGCTTTGCAGTTTTTCTG
>CAYTRK010000179.1:0-5320 GCA_964440205.1 uncultured Victivallaceae bacterium | reverse complement strand
GAAGAAAACTACGAAAGGCTCGAAAGGACGCGAAAGGGGGAGGGGAAGAACGTGGAACGTGGGATGTGGGGGAAGGGATGTGAGTTGGTGCGTTTGTGTGTTTGTGTGTTTGTGGGGAGGAAGGGGAGGGAGAGAAGAGTAAGAGAATTTGGACGGGATGAACAGGATTAACAGGATGGGGAGAATATTCAATATCCAGCACGGAATATTCAATGATGAAGGGAAGAGGAGCCACGTCAGCGATGATATTGCCAAGTGGCCACTTGCCGCAGGGCGCGACATGGAAGAGGGTGGGATGTGGGATGTGAGTTGGTGAGTTGGTGTGTTCGTGCTTTGGTGGGGGGAGTGTTGGACGTTGAACGTGGAGCGTGAGAGGAGAATTCAGACGGGATTGAAAACGGCGGGCGCCTGTTTTCGCAATAAGTCGGTGTATAAGGCGCTTGCCGTAGACCCGGGGGTGTGCAATAATACGAGGCTGTACAAACGTATAAACCTGAGGGTGAGGCCATGGAATTTCAACCCGTTGTGTATGAGCATGCTGCTGCATTAGTGAACAAATCTCCGTGGGAGGTATCTCGCGACCCTGAACTCCTTTTTCGTGCGCACTCCGAAGCTTTTGAAAAATATCAACATAATCCGATAGTCGTCGGTATTGACATATACAACCTTGAGGTGGAAGCATACGGTGCGACTGTGCAGCAGCCGGCGAATAATACTGTGCCGTCTCTTGCAAACCATCCCTGTGATTCTATTTCTCAGGTGCATGATCTGTCTCCCCTGGATCCTGCGTGTGACGGGCGCATACCTATGGTTATCCAGACTGCCCGGAGGCTTGCTGCGAGGTATCCGAACAGCGAGGTGACAGTTCCTCTCAGCGGTCCTTTTTCGATGGCGGCTAACCTGGTGGGGTTGAACGAATTGCTTTGCGACATTCTGGAGTCGCCTGAAAAGGTCCGGGACGCTCTTATGCACCTGGTTGACGGACAGGTTGAATTCGCTTCAGAGCTGGCAACTGCCGGCATTGGAGTGTCTTTTTTTGAGTCAGCGGCGTCGCCACCCATCCTTTCTCCCGACCTGTTTGAGCAAAGCGTTTATCCGGCGCTCTCCGAGATAATGAAAAAGGCTTTACCGCTGGTTCACGGGCGGCTTGGGTGTGTTATAGGTGGAGATACCGAACTGATAATTGAGCGTATAATCGAGGCGGGGGCGAGTTATGTGATTTGTCCGGGCGAAACCAATCAGCAGCGGTTTATGCATCGGATGCAGTCTTATCCGGACGTGAAAGTGCGTGTGAATATGAATCCGGGCGTGTTCATAGGCAACGATTCGGGAGCCACTAAAGAAGAAGTCAGGCGGGTTTATGGTATTGCATGCCAGAGGCCCAACACTTCTGTCGGAACCGGGGTGCTGCCGTTTGAAACAAATCCGGACCTCGTGCTCGAAGCGCGTGATTATCTGCGTTTGCTTTACATACAGTCGGAATGGTAAGCGGTTCGATGCGCAGGAGCGGACAAGCAGATATGCCTCTTCATCGCGGCAGGGTTCCCTCGTGGTTGCGCGAGCGAATGGTCAGGCTTGGTTCTGCGATAGTCGAATCCATCGTGTGGCATTACGGGCGGAAAGAGGCGCTTACTCGTCTGAGCGATCCCTGCTGGTTCCAGGCTTTCGGCAGCGTGCTGGGGATGGACTGGCATTCGTCCGGAATTACCACCAGCGTGGTTACTGCCCTGAAACTCGGGATTAATCCCATTTCAAAAGAACTGGGACTTTTTGTGTGCGGTGGGAGAGGCGCTCAGTCGCGTAAGACGCCCCAAGAACTCACTGCCATTGCAGATACAAGCGGGCTTGATTCTGATTCGCTTGTCCGGGCAAGCAAGTTGACTGCGAAGGTGGATAACACGGCGTTGCAGGATGGTTTTCAGCTTTACCTGCACTCGTTTATTCTGAGCGAAGACGGAGACTGGACTGTTATTCAGCAGGGGATGGACCCGGTCAGCCGCATGGCCCGGCGGTACCACTGGCGGTCGGCAGATTTGCGCTCTTTTGTTGACGAGCCGCACGCTGCCGTGGTTGGGCGGAACAGGGGTCTTATTCTGAACCTGACCCATCACGACGCTGCTTCGACTCGCGGTTCGCTTGTTGGTCTGAGCCGGGAGAAGCCTTCAGTGATTGCCGGGGAGGCAAGAAGCATACTGATGAGCCGGGAGCACGAAGTCAGGCCGCGCGATGTGGATTTGAAGCGACTGGCTTCTGTGCTGGTTACAGCTCATGACAGGAATGTTCAGGATTTCGCCTCTATGCTTCTGTGTCCGGGGCTCGGGCCGCGCACCTTGCAGTCTCTAACGCTTGTCAGCGAGGTTATCCATGGCACGCCCTCGCGGTTCGAAGATCCGGCGCGGTTTTCCATGGCCCACGGGGGCAAGGACGGTCATCCGTTTCCTGTGCCGCTCAAGGTTTATGACAAGAGTATCAGCGTGCTTCGCGACGGTGTCAGCCGAGCGAAGCTTGGACGTTCCGATAAACTCAAGGCCATTCAATGCCTGGACGGGATTTCGCGCCGGATTGAAAAGGCTGACCCGACGATGAATTTCGAGGCGTACATTGACCATGAACGGGCTGAGTCCCATCTTCATGGTGGCAGGACCGTTAATGGATCTGCAAAGCCCGCGGAACAGAAGCCTGGGCCTCGACAGCTTGAGTTGTTTTGAGTGTTGTGTTGTTTTTTTTGTGGCCGGGCGGGTTAACCTAATCTATTCATGAAAAACGCCAAGCAAGTTGTAAGTTGTTCGGAACGGAGGTTATACGCTATTGCAGCGTTGCATGTAGTTTTTAACATGTATGGCATGATTCACATGGAATGGGAGAGCTTGGCGTTTTTCGCCAGAGGCGCACCGATTTTATCGCATCTACTACGTTCCAGCGAGTTGGCGGTGGTTAACCACAGCTCCATGGTATGCACCACGGCAGGCAACTCGCTGCGCCTTGTAGTTGCGGCAAACTCGGCGCGTGAATAGATCAGGTTAAAGCTGTTTTTCGTCAAGTCCTGGACGCATGAAGGATTTTGCGTCGGGCAAGGCGGTATTTATTCCGCGCTGAAGCCGTTCGAGGATTACGAGCATTTCTATTATTTCATCTTCTCTGTGAGGTAAAATTTCTCTCATTTGTATCCATGCGGCCATTGAGCGGTCAATGCTCACCAATACCAGCTTGCCGCAGCCGTTCGCGTCTTCTCTGTGTGATTCCGCGAGTATTCCTCCTTCTTCGCCGTTTTTGTGTTCGAGGTATGATCGGACTGCCCTGGCGGTCTTTGGAAATAAGAGGGTATGGTACCACGCGATTACTTCAAGCATTTCCCCTGTTTGCCGGGCCTGTACTTCGTAGTCGGCTTGGTCGAACGAAGCGCCCGCCGCTTGCAGCATATCTTCGGCGACCGCTTTCAGGTCATCATCGGATGATTGAAGCCATTTGTGCGCTTTTTTCCTGTAGGTGTTTGCCAGTTGTGTCAGCGGATGGCTGTCGGTCTTGGTCTTGAGGGCACGTTCGCGTTTTTCGTATTCGGGGTCGGGCTCGTAGTCAAACTCGAAATCGTCTTCGTATTCCCATTCTTTTTCCTTGCCTAAAACGGTGGCTTCGCGCAGGCGTTCGGCCATCTGGTTCCAGAAGCTCTGTTGCGTGGCGTCGTGATCGGTTTCATTATCCTTGAGTCCGCGTTTGAGATCCTGACCCATTGTGAAATTTCTGCATCGTCCTGTGAACGCGCATCGGTCGCACCAGTAGTCGCAATAGTTGTATATTCCAGGGATAAATCTTTCCTGATTCATAATGCCTGCAATGTTTACACTTTTGGAATGATTTCCGCAATCTCTAACCTGGCTTCCGGATGGCAATTATACCGTTTCCGCGGCCCGCTATTTGACTGTCTCCGTTTATGAGGCAATGTTTTTTTAATTTTTTCCTTGCGCCTCCAGACAGTTTAAACTAAAACTAATTTTAGTTTAGGAATGAACTATATGAATGATGATGCAATCAAGTCGGATTTACTGCCGGCAAGAGATGAACAGATTCCTGAATCGCTTGTGCTTCAGGTTATACGGGTGGCGGATCTGCTCACGCGGGTGGGCGACGCCAGGGTATTCGGGGAGAAGCTGACCCAGCCGCAGTTCAATGTTCTTATGATTCTGAAGCGTCATGGCCGGGATGGGATGTCGCAGAAGGATATTGCCGATTACCTGGTATGGACAAAGGGAAATGTTTCGATTCATGTGACCAACCTTGCGCGCATGGGTTATGTGCGCAGGAAGTCCTCGAAGAGCGACGCCCGGGCAAATGTGATTACATTGACCCCCAAAGGTCGCAGGATTCTCTCTGAGCTTGAGCCGAAATACATGGAACAGATAAAGCGCTTATCCGAAACCCTCCCTCGCAAACAGGCCGGAACGGCGATCGAAATCCTGAGCAATCTTGGCGGAAAATGTAATGCGATGCTGGGTGAAAGAGATATCGAAGACAAATGAGTTAAGGAGTCGGTTATGGAATTATTACTTGTGCTTCTGTTTTTGCTACTTTTGGGGAGTCCGGCCGTGGCAATTGTAGCGCTTGTGTTGGCAATAAAGGCCCAGAGCCGCATCCGTGACTTAGAAAAAGCCATTAAACGAGACCAATCAAAAGCGCCTGAAGCAAAAACCACAAAACCATTGGCGCCTCAAAGTGTTGGAAGCGAAAGGCCAAAAAGAGATGGATATGCAAAGTGGCGTACCGTAATTCCTGCGAAAGACAAGTCTAAAGACTCGGCAAAAGATTGCCGATCTGAACGGCCGGTAGCGCCGCCAAAGACAAAAGCGCCTTCCCTGGAGCAGGCGCTGGGGGGCAAAGCTGCAGCCATCGTTGGCATAGCTGTTCTTGTGTTGGGTGTTGGCTTCCTTGTTGTGTACGCGATACAGAATGCCTGGATTGGTCCTGGCGCACGTGTTGTACTGGGTTTAATTTTGGGTGGCGTACTTGTGGCTGTTGGCCACCTTGCTGAACGGCGTTCCGTGAAGTTGCGTTATCTGGCCAGGGTACTTACCGGGGGAGGTGTTTCGCTGTTCTATTTCTGTGTATTTGCAGCCTACGGGTTCTATGAACTTATCGGAAGGATGTTTTGCGGAGCAGGACTCTTGTTGAGCGCACTTGCCGTGCTGGGTCTAGCGTGGGCCTATTCAAGTCAGCTTGTTGCGCTCTTGGGAGTAGTAGGCGCTTTTCTGACGCCTTTATTGGTTGGTCATGGGATGGAGCCTTCAGCATTTACACTCAGCTATGTTGCACTTGTTAATCTGCCTGT
>CAYTRK010000178.1:0-5356 GCA_964440205.1 uncultured Victivallaceae bacterium | reverse complement strand
ATCTCAAAAATGTAGCGTAGAACTGTCTACCCACTTTCTTCGTTTACACCCTCTTTTCCGGGTCCCTGACTTTCTGATTGTTTTACCAGAGGATGCAGTATAGATTCACGGCGTGAAAACTGTGAAAATAGCCATAGCTCCGGATTCCTTCAAAGGCACGCTAACGGCCCTTGAAGCTGCCGGGCAGATTGAAAAAGGACTTCGTCGGGGAGTCTCGAATATTTCTATTCGGAAGATTCCTATGGCTGACGGCGGAGAAGGCACGGTTCGGGCCATAGTGGAATCGACCGGCGGCAAGTTTCTTTCCCGGCGAGTTCGGAATCCGCTTGGAAGGAAGATCAAGGCTGCTTACGGTCTTTCCGGGGACGGAAAGACTGCGGTGATCGAAATGGCCGCCGCTTCCGGTCTGGCGCTGCTTAAACGGAGCGAGAGAAATCCTATGGTTACTTCGACCTTCGGAACCGGAGAACTCATAAAGGACGCTCTGAAACACAAGCCGCGCAGAATCCTGGTAGGAATAGGCGGGAGCGCCACAAATGACGGCGGAGCCGGAATGGCCCGGGCGCTGGGGGTGGAATTTCTTGATGCCTCCGGCCGACCCATTGCAGAAGGCGGAGGTGCGCTGAAGGATCTGGCTCGTATTGATATGTCGGGACTGGATGAGCGGATAAAGAACGTCTCAATCGAAGTGGCATGCGATGTGGACAACCCTTTGACTGGCCGGTATGGCGCCGCGCGGATTTACAGCCCTCAGAAGGGCGCTACTCCGTCGATGGTCAAGAAGCTCGACGCTGCCCTCAAGCGCCTGGCCGGGGTTATCTCTCATGACATTGGCGTGAATATACTTAAGGCGCCGGGCTCAGGCGCTGCAGGCGGTCTTGGCGGCGGCCTCATGGCTTTTCTGGGCGCGGAACTTCGGCCTGGGATCGATATCGTTATAGATAGTGTAAAACTCAGACGAAGGCTGAAAGGTTGCGACCTGGTTATCACGGGCGAAGGCATGATGGACGATCAGACAGTATACGGAAAAACGCCTTCCGGAGTTGCAAAGGTTGCCGGCGAACTTAAAATACCGGTTATTGCTATATGCGGTTCGCTCGGAAAAAACGTAAGCAAAGTCCGTTCGGTTGGAATTCAGACGTATTTTTCTTCAACAAACAACTGTATAACCGAGGATGAGATACCGCGGAAAGGACCGGCCATGCTTGCAGATACTGCCGAGCAGGTCGGCAGGACCCTGGCTCTTAATTTCAAAGCAAGAAACAGGCTTAAAGAGAAGAAATGATAATTGAGGGGATAGATAATGTTCGAAAGAGAAGAGAATCCGCAGGAAATCGAATTCGCCGATGTGGTTGTCGGCCTTGCCTCGTACAATGAGGCAGACAGTATAGCATATCCTACGCAACAGGCCGGTTGTGGTTTAAAACAGTTCTACGCTGACAAAAAGACGGCAATCATAAACTGCGATAACCATTCCCCCGATAACACCGAAGCCGCTTTTATGGAAGCCGACACCGATGTGCCCAGGATCTATATCACAACTCCCCCCGATATGCCCGGCAAAGGATACAATTTTGAGAACATGTTCCGGAAATTTCTGGAACTCAAAGGCGAGGTCCTCGTCTGCCTTGATGCGGACCTGTTGAGCGTTACCCCGGAGTGGGTCAAGCACTTCGCCGATCCAATTCTGGACGGCTATGACTTCGTCAATCCTATATACTCCCGGCATAAGTACGATGGAACAATAACCAATAATATCTGTTTCCCTATTGTGTATGGTCTTTTCTGCAGAAATATACGGCAACCCATCGGCGGAGATTTCGCGCTCTCCGCAAATATGGTTAAACACCTGATCCAGCAACCTTGGCACAGGACTACCGGAGAGTACGGAATCGACATATTCATGACCATGAATGCCGTGCTGGGAGGATTCAAAACCTGTAACACTGGTCTTGGCGCAAAAATTCACAAGCCCAGCGCACCGAAGCTCGGCCCGATGTTCATCCAGGTCGTCAGCACCGCTTTCCTCATGGTTGTCCGGGGGCTTGACCACTGGAAAGACCTGAGCGAAATAGAAGAACCGAAGATGTACGGGCTCAAAGAAATGGCGAAACCGCAGGATCTGAACATCGACAGGGTTGCCATAGAAAAGAAAGCGGTCGAAGGTTTCGAGGAACACAGGGACATGCTTCGGCAGAACCTGTCTCCGGATCTTTTCAAGGAAATCGAACAGATGTTTGCGGCCGGCAAAGTTGACATTGTAGCGGAACAGTGGGTGCGCATTGTTTACGATATGATAGCAGCATACCGGGATTCCAGTGACAGGAATCTGCTCGTGGAATCGCTGAAAGGACTTTATTTCGGCCGGGCGCTGTCTTTTATGAACAAGACCTGGGAATGGAGCACTGAGGACGCCGAGCAGGAAATTCTTGCCCAGGCCAAGGTGTTCTATGACAATCGGGGCTACCTCATAAGCAAACTGCAGAGCTGATCCGGATTGATTAAATGAAAAAAAAGAAACTGGCAATAATCCATTATTCCTGCCCGCCGGTAATCGGCGGAGTGGAGTTTATCGTTGAAGCCCATGCCCGGTTGTTTGTGGATGAGGGCTATGATGTGAGAGTCATAGTAGGGAAGGGCGGCAATATCTGTCCCGGAGCCGAGACCATCGAGATCCCGGAGATAGGGTCCAGCGGCGGGCCTTTCGGCGATGAACTGCTGATGCTTTCGGACGTACGGCTTCCACCCGCCTTTGATGTTGCGGTTAAGCAGACACAGGAACGGCTCCTGAAGGCGCTCGACGGAGTGGATGTGTGCATGATGCATAATGTGCTGACCATGCATTTCAACCTTATCCTCGCCGCTGCGCTTGCCAACATAATGAAGGAACACGGCGACAGGATACATTTCATAAGCTGGAGCCACGACTCGACTTTCCGCGATCCGAACTATGCAAAGCATCAACGTCAGGATTACCCATGGAGTCTTCTTTCCCGGAAACTGGAAGGATGCAGATATTGTGTCATATCCGGGCAGCGTCAGAATGAACTTTCCAGGCTCTTCGGAGTTTCTCCATCGCATCTTCCTGTAATACCTGATGGAGTCGATGTGCCTCGTTTCTACGATCTGACGCCGGTAATAAAAGGGCTGTTTCTTGAAGAAGAACTGTATCGCAAAGACCTTGTTGCGTTGACTCCCACAAGAATCGTGCGGCGCAAGAATCTGGAGGCGGGTATTGAAATTGTCGCGGAGCTGAAGAAGACGGGCAAATCCATCCGGTGGTTGATCACCGGCGCCCCCGACCCGCATAATGCCGATGCAATGGAATATTTCGACAAGCTTACCGGTCTCAGAAAGAACCTTGGAGTTGAGGAAGAAGTCGTGTTTCTGTGTGAACGGATCAAGGACCGGATCAGCAACGAAGATCTTCGCGGCCTGTTTGCCGTATCCGACATGCTTATCTTTCCCAGCAAAGGCGAAGGCTTCGGTATCCCCGCGCTTGAAGGCGGCCTTGCCGGTATGTTTCTTGTTCTCAGCGACATTCCCGCGCTTCGCGAAATTGCCGGTGATAACGCTGTTTACATAAAGGAAGCCGAGGAACCTTCCGACGTGGCGGCACATATTCTGGAAGGTCTCGAAAATTGCCCGCACGTTGCCTTCAGAAGGAGATTAATCGAGAACTATGCATGGCATGCGGTTTTCGAGGACCGCATCAGGACCGCCATCGAAGAGCCGGAACGTTTCTGGCCCGGAGACTGAGAAATGCTGATTGTTTCCGGCGGGCAGACAGGGGCGGCTCTTCTCACCACCTCTCCCTCACCAGCGCTCCCGCTTTCGCCAGGACCTGTTTTATTTCCGGTATCGTATATTCGCCGCGGTGAATCATTCCTGCAATGATTGCCGCGTCAGCGCCTGCGTCATTGAATACCTCGACCAGGTGTTCCGGCCGTCCCGCCCCGCCGGAGGCCACGACCGGCACCGGTACGTTTTCGGCTATCATGCGCGTGAGGTTGATTTCAAAACCTTCCCCGGTTCCATCCGCATCCACTGAGTTTACAACGATTTCTCCCACTCCGAGATCCACGGCTTTCTTCGCCCATTCCAGCGCGTCCATGCCGGTGCGTTCGCGGAATCCTTTCACGGTTATTTCGTAGCCTGAAGGACATCGGTTGGCGTCTGTTTTGACCGGATCCATCCCCAGCACAATGCATTGCGAACCGAACGCCTCCGCTCCTTCACGGACTATCTCCGGGTTGCGGACCGCCAGCGAATTCACCGAGACTTTCTCCGCGCCTGCAAGAAGAACATTGGCCATATCGTTGAGACCGGAGATTCCGCCTCCGACAGCAAAAGGAATCCGTATCGCCTCGGCAACTTCCCCGACCATTTCTATATCGATCGGCCGGCCCTGTGCCGAAGCAGTGATATCGTAGAATACCAGTTCGTCGCAGCCTTCATCGTAATATTTTGCCGCCAGCTCTACCGGGTCGCCCACGTCGACATTGTCCTTGAACTTCACTCCCTTGGTTACGCGCCGTTCGTGTATGTCCAGGCAGGGTATTATCCTTTTTGTCAGCATGTCTTATCCTCCTGCCGGGTTCCATTTGCAGAAGTTGGACAGGAGTCGCAGCCCAACGCGGCCAGATTTTTCCGGGTGGAACTGGGTTGCTACCAGCGAGTCGTCAGTCACCACGGATGCAAAATCGGCGCCCGCATATGTTGTTTTGGCAAGCACGGCTTCAGAATTTGAAGGCGCCGGATAATAGCTATGCACGAAATAGAATTCGCTGTTGTTCTCGATGCCTTCGAAAACTGGATGCCGCTTAACCGGCCTGACCCGGTTCCACCCCATCTGCGGAACCTTCTGCCAGTGGCTTTCGGGTTGAAACTTCTTCACGGTACCCTCTATAAGGCCAAGACATTCGACTCCCCCGTCCTCTTCCGAGTATTCAAACACGATCTGCGTGCCCAGGCAGATGCCGAGTGTGGGGATGCCGCTATTTACTGCTGAGCGTATGGCTTTGTCCAGTCCGGCCTCGCGAAGCGTCCGCATCGCCGCGCCTGCCGCGCCGACGCCCGGGAATATGACTCTGTCCGCAGCCAGCGCCTTGTCCGGCTCCGCCGTTACGATGCAAGGCTGCCCGATGGCTTCAAGCGCCAGCCGGACACTGGTCAGGTTCCCTGCTTTATAATCAACTACCGCAATCATTCCGCACCTCTTGTTTAACCCAGTACTTTAAGGCAATAACCGGCCAGATGTCGAGGTTGTAGAGTTGCCAACCGGCGTTTCACCAATTCGCGCCCCCGCAGCAGCACTTTCCATGCTCTCACTACGAAATCCTGTGAGATATGCGGG
>CAYTRK010000177.1:0-5359 GCA_964440205.1 uncultured Victivallaceae bacterium | reverse complement strand
GGATTTTGCGGTAGCGACCTTTGAGGTTAGACCAATAATAAGGCAAGTATTCCAGGGAATCTCCATTAGGACACTGGATCACGACCTTACCCCCCTCCGACTTCATCTGCAAAAGCCGGGAGATAAAAGCCAACGGATCAGTCAAATGTTCGATCAAGTGCCTGCTGTATATCAGGTCGGATTTGGGCAGGTTTTGCTCGGAGATAGCTTGAACATCCATATTGAAAACATTCCGAATCCCAAGTTCCTCTCTTGCAAACTGGCAAGACTTCGGGTCTATATCAACATATATACTGACCCCATATTCATATTCCTCAAAAGCTTTTGAGAAAAGGCCGCTACCACCACCGAGATCCAAGAAGCGGAGTCCTTTGCCTGGGGACAGCCTCATAGCCTTGAAAAAAGACTTACCGATGCACAACCTTTGCTTAATTCCGCAGGCATCCAGATTGGTGATGAACCCATCATAGAATAGAGCCAGATCTTCGGCAGGCGGCATAGGAGAAACCACACCGGTACCGCAATACCTGCATTGCAGAATGTCAAAATCCCCGCTAGAGTAAATGTTTTGACTTTCATTCCCACACATGCAACATGTGTTTTGAGTCATATATTGAATCCTCATGTGTCGATGAGCGAGAGTAGCCAACCAAACCACGAATGATCTAAGAAACTTTTATTGCAATCAGTTGTTGCTAGAGAACCGCCCTAGCTTCTCCTTGAGTTTAGGCCATGGCGTGATATGCCTATCAGTTTTTGTTTTGACCTTAGGCACAATGAATTCATCCCGAATGGACTTCATGTACTCAACAAACCTTTGACGAGGCAAACAAGTGTCATTCCAGTAATGGAAATGACGCCAATCAAAATTCGGCCGGTTCATGTCCAACCTAAATTCATGGAACGGAAGTTGTTTATTAACTAATCCCCTGTGCAGCAAGTCTCGCCAAAGCTGTGTGCCTGGTATGGGATTGAAAAGGTAGAAACCACAAATGCTCAATTTCCCTTTATTCTTTCTCAAGAAATTAACTGTCTTCTTAATATCTTCTTCAGTTTCTCCCGGCGCACCAAACATAAAGGATCCACCACATAGCATTCCACAATCTACACAATTATCAATCAACGTTTGGTGATCCTTAATGGTAATGCCGGGGCCTTTTAATTCTTTTAGCAGGCGCTCGGAGCCTGTCTCTGCCCCAAAGCGAACAAACCGGTAGTTCATTTCCTTGAGAATAAGGATGTCATCCTTATCAACCATATTTGACCGACAGAAACCTCGGAAAGTCACTTCTTCAGGGACACCGTCATTAATTAGCGTTTGAGCTATTTTCCGAAACCTCTTCTTATCTGCCATCCAGAGATCATCTAAAATTGCGATTTCTTTTGTTTTTGGGTTCTCTGCTAGCGCTTCTATTTCAGCAATTACAGATCCTGCGCTTCTCATTCTGTATCTGTCCCCCCAAAAACCATGGGATGCGCAGAATGTGCAGCGACATGGACAGCCTCTACTTGTAAACACGGGCGCCTCTTTTGCAAGCCCGGGCAATCGATAAGGCAAGGGAAGTTCATCGATGTTGGAAATCATTTCACGACTTCTGGTCACATATGGTCCTTGCTCACCATGAAAAACTATGCCTGGAATATCCTTTAAGCATTCTCTTTTAAAACCGTGATTATTCAACAGCGAAACAATCTCATAGAAAGTCATTTCACCTTCACCCAAAACTCCAACATCAAACTCCTCGGGTAATTGGTCCGGCAAAGCTGTTATGTGGTATCCTCCGATTATAGTGACACAGCCGATGATTGATTTGCAGGTGAGGGCAAAATATCTAGCTTCAGATATAACGTGGCTTACAGCGCCTACAGCAACAATATCCGCGCAGAAATCAACTGCCTCTTCGGTCGTAGCGACGATTTTAATTTCTACGTTATTCGGACCAAACTTATGGCGAATAAAACTGTGAAGGTGCCCAATCCCTAGAGGAGTCATCGTCATGGTTTCACCCGGATAGGAGGCCGTATGTAAAGCAATTCGCATTTAATTTTTGCCTTGTCTGACTTATTCTACTGTATTCGGAAAACGTTTGCGGCTGACTTAGTCTGTATCCTCTATTGAAAATCGGGCAGGAAAATAAATCGGTGCAGGGATAAAAATCGAGTGCGACATATATATCGCTCCAAAGGCGTATGCCCAATAAATAATTTCATTTGTGTGCGCATCACGCAGCATTAAAGATAGAATTTTTTTTCCCGAACCTAACAGGAGTTGATCTATTTTTATAGAACACTTCATGGAGTTCTGTCTATTCTTTATAGAGACGCCTTGTATTCTAGAATTAACATAACCGAGCGTTTCCATCGAAGGTCTGAGAAAACCCAAGGTCATTTCAATTTCCTCATATTCTGGCGCAAACAGCTCAAAAGAAAGCAGAAATTCGTCATCCGTATTCAGATGCCACATTGGCCCTTTGTCGCCATTTATAGTCAAGCCGCTGACTTTTACATTGTCCGCTTGTCTTATTGAATTTGTCTCAGACACAAATAATCTGTGATACTCTTCAATAACCGGTCCGGTTTCTCTTGTATGCAGTGTCTCGATTCCTTTTTGCAGCATAATGGCGCTTGAGCACAACCTGTCCACCTGAGGCATAGAATGTGAAACAAAAATCACGCAGGCGTTCTTGCAGATCTCATAGATGGTGTTGTAGCACTTAGCCCGAAACCCAACATCTCCAACCGCCAGCACCTCGTCAATAATCAACACATCCGGCTCCATCTGGGCGGAGACGGCAAATCCGAGGCGGACTTTCATCCCGGAAGAATAATTCTGTACAGGAGTATCAATGAAATCCTCGATCTCGGCAAAATCAACTATAGCGTCGAATTTTTTGTCTATTTCCTTCCTTGAGAAGCCGAGAACAGAGCCCTTGACATATATGTTCTCTCGTCCTGTCAGGATCGGATTGAAACCGGCGCTGAGCTCAATTAATGCGCCTACCCTGCCCCTGATTTCAATCCTGCCGGCATCAGGCTTAATGATGCCGTTAAGCATTTTTAGAAGCGTCGACTTCCCCGCTCCATTTCGCCCGATCAAGCCCAGGCATTCGCCTCGTTTAAGCTCGAAGGAGACGTCCCGTACCGCCCAGAACTCATCCCGCCGCAGAGTCGGGAGAGTCTCGGCCGGTTCGAGTTCGTGGTTGTTGGTTCTTTGTTCCTGGTTTAGCGATTGTTCTTCTAACGAAACACTAGGAACTAAGCACGAAGAACAACCGAATGGGTTCAGTTCGGTCATTACATCCTTCACACCGTACCACAAGGACCTCTTCAGCGACTTGCAGAATTTCTTGCTGACTCCCTCCACCTTTACCAAGGTGTCGGAGTCAGAGCGTTGTGGGTTGTGCGATGTGGGATGTGGGTTCATGGGAGAAAGACGTTATGCGTTGTGAGTTGTGTGATGTGGGTTGTGCGTTGCGCTCATACTCGATGATTCTTTTCGACACTTTGGATGAAACGATTCAATTTCGCTCCCAGTTTATTTGCGCTGTCAATGAGCTCACTTGCCTTGCCTGCTAGATCCTTGTACAAATCTCGGATATACTCCAGCCACTCTATACTTTCCTCAATCGAAGCATGGGCAAAGACTAAGAAACGGACATATTCTGCCTTGTAACGTCGGCGACCATAACCCTCGACAGTGTTAGCTGAAACGGACTTCGATGAACGTCGCAGTTGGCTTCCTGTTTCGTACATTTCGTACTTCGGAAGCAGAAGTGAAAGCTTGTGACAATCAATTCCAAATGAATGCGCTAACTGATATACCTGCAAATCCTTATAACTACTCATAACGCTCCATTTCTTGCCATCTTATCTTCCCACATCCCACATCCCACATCGCGAATGTCGGCTCATGCCGACAATCGCTCCACTACTATCGGCATTGCCAGCCTGAAAATAACAAGCCCCACAAAAAGAAGAACTACGCTCATTGCTCCATAAAGAATAAACAAGCCTGAGAATTCGGGCGGCAAACCGACAATCCAGTTCCGAGCATTTTCGAGCAATACTGTCGCGGGGTTAATCAAAAGCAGATTCCTGGCCATTCCTTCTTCCGGAATTGCGTAAACCACAGGGCTGAGAAACATCCAAAAGCGGGCGGCAATGGGAATTGCCTGGCCTACATCCCTGTAAAGCAGACCCAGCGGGGTAAGAAACACTCCTATTGCAAAACCTAATAACATAAACATGAGAACGCCAACCGGAATCAAAAACATCCATGCCGTTAAGTTTACCGGCGAAAAAAGAAGGATAAGAGGAATAGCAACCAATGGGATCAATCCTGTAAAAGCTCCTTCAAGAAACGCGCCACTCAACATTGCTTCGCGGGGAAAGTTGAGCTTTGTTATCATTGCCCGGTCTTTCTCTATGGAGGCAAGAGGAGCACGAAGACACTGGAGCATGCTCTGCCACAACAAATTGCCGATCAAAGTAAAAACCGCATAAGGAATAATCGTGTCAGTTACCTGCATGACCTTCTGACTGTGTAGAAAAATAAAGATGCCGGAATTAATGAGCGGAGGAAAAAACAGCCAGAAATAACCGAAGAGAGTCTGCCTGTATTGAGAAGCAACATTCCGAATAAACATTCTCCAGGCCAGATCACGAGACTGATGACCAAAAATGTCATTAAATAGACCTCTAACAACAACCCCAAAATCTCTAGAGCCTCTGCCCGGAGCGTAAACCGTAAGCGGCAGATCTTCGGCATCAGCAACATAAGCGCATCTATCCCTCTTTGCCCTAACATCACTTTCTGAACCAACAGCGTTCAAAATTACAACCTCTCCACCAGCTTCAAGACCGGACTGTCAACAAAACCGGCCGCCTTTTTCCGGAGGCTTCTCGCTCGCTTAAGCTGCTCCCGGAGATAGGCGAGATCGCGGTCAGCAGACTCCGACTCGCGCACATATCCGTCAACATGGTCAAGTTCGACCTCCATTAATTCGAGTTTCTGACGAATAAAACGCAATATTCCCTGCCTGAGCGCAACAGCTATGTTGTCCGCGGTCCTGTAAAAATTCTTCCGCTCGCCCTTCTTCCTCGTCCGCCTGACCAGACCGAGATTCTCAAGCTGCCGGACCGCCACGCTGACAGCCCCTTTGCTCAATCCCAGATCAGTCTCTATATCCGAAGCTGTCTTCTCGCCAGGCCTGAAATACAAATAAGCCAGTATCTCACCCACAACCCGGCCCAGCCCCATATCCTCAGACAGCCTTCCGCCCAGCTCAGCAAGATCGCCGATAGCCTTTTCAACCTTTGGATCGTCTTTCTTTTGCATGTTTCACCATTTTTTGAAACT
>CAYTRK010000176.1:0-5379 GCA_964440205.1 uncultured Victivallaceae bacterium | reverse complement strand
CCGCAGCAGCACTTTCCACGCTCTCACTACGAAATTCTGTGAGATATGCGGGCTAGCGCCATATTTATACATGGTCTTTGCTGGCGTCATGGCGGCGGTCCTTTATGAAACCGGATATGAACTGAACGTCGTTGATATACGTTTTCTGCCTTATTTGGAAATGCTTGTGCTCCTTCTCTCCGCCGTTGCATTAGGGAACCTTGCCGCCAGTCTGAGGAGAAAAGCGCTTATTCCGCTGATCGCCTTAGCGGCCACAGTAGTGTGGGCGCTTCCATATACGAAACAGACCGCGTCTTTGTCGGCATGGAATTTCTCCGGCTTTGAAAATAAACACGCTTTCAATGAATTCAGGGCAATCAATGAGTTTCTCGACGGCGGCCCGAACGATCCAAGGGTTGCCTACGAACATTCTATGAGATACCGAAGGTTCGGATCGGTGCGCGCGTTTGAAAGCCTTCCGTTCTTCTCTGGACGCGGCACGCTCGAAGGTCTTTATATGCAGTCGTCAATATCGACTCCATTTGTCTTCTATCTGCAATCGGAAATATCAGCCAAACCTTCGGCCCCGTTGCCCCAATACGATTATACCAGGCCGGATTTGGAAAGAGCGCTGGGGCATTTCCGATTGTTCAATGTGGGACACTATATAGCGGAAAGTCCCGCAATGCGCGTCATGGCGGAACAAAATGAGTCTCTGACATGCGTGTTCTCTCAAGGAGATCTTGCGATTTATGACACGGGATTCACCAATAGCTACGTCGAACCGCTCGTCCTGAAACCGCTCTTGCAGCCCATGGAGAACTGGCGCCGTGTTTCATACAAATGGTTCAGACTTTATAGTCCGGATCCAAGACACGTTCTTTTTGTCAATGAATCCGACCGCAAGCGTCTTCACCATTCATACGGTTTCCCACTGGAGCCAGGGCTTCAGGCGCCTGATGAGATGCATAGGGAGAATATATTGACTCCGGCTGCAAAGGTGAGACCGAAGCGCATCAGTATAAGCAATGCCACTGCCGGACAACCGCTGCTGATCAAGATTTCATATCACCCGAAATGGAGGTGCAAAAATGCGGACGGGCCGTATCTTATTTCGCCTTGCCTGATGATGATTATTCCTCGCAAAGGCGAAGTCGAAGTTGTTTACGGCCGGGGCATTGACGAGACAGTCGGCCTTCTGGTTTCAATTCTTGCTATAATCTTGTGTTGCCTGCCGGCTTCCTCCCTGACTGCCTGGCTGCGTGCGGACCGGCAAATAGGGTTTCTACAGGAGAGGCCGCTTTTGCTGAGGTGGTTGCATAAGGGGGGCTGGTTGATTCTGGCGACAGGTGTTGCAGGGTTTGTCTGCTACCAGCGAACCCACAATCCGAGCAGACTCGCCAGGCAGGCACAGAGCGCTTACAACGCGAAGGACTATGATACGGCAGCGGGTAAGTTTGGCCGAATCATCCAAATTGCGCCTGAGTCCTCGTATGCTGACAACGCCTCTTACTTCAGAGCGATTATACTCTGGAAGAAACAGGATTATTCGGCCGCAGCGGAGGCCTTTAAGCTGTTGATTTGCCAATACGAGGCAAGTAACCTTGTCCCCGAAGCGATCTTTCACCTCGGATTGTGCTACAGGGAGATGGGAAATTACGCAAAGGCCGCCGAAACCTGGAACAGATTGCTTCAGGAACACGCGGAGAGTAGCTGGAGCGGGTATGCCGAAGAACTGCTCAAGCAGCTGCCTTCGAAGCAGACAGCTACGGAAGAAAAAAGGTCAGCGGGTGAACGGGAGAGTCAGTGATGAAAATAGTATTTATTCGGCCCCCTGAACCCGTGTTGATCACCAGGGGCCAACGCCTGTATAACAGGAGATGGCCGCCGTTATCATTACTTAATTGCGCCGCGATAGTCAGGTCAAATGGAGGCGAAGCCTCAGTGGTGGATCTTGTTGCGGAACCGGATGCCGATTGGCAAAAGAAACTGGATAACGCGTCAATGGTACTTGTGACTACCTCATCTCTCGACCGGTGGCAATGCCCGCAGTTGGATATATCTGCGAGTCTGCAGTTTATAAGGAACATCTCTGATTACCCCGTATGTGTGACTGGTGTACACGGAACTCTTGCGCCCGAATGGATGTTGAAGCGGTCGGGTGCGGCGGCGGTTCTGAAAGGCGAACCGGAAGTCTGCGTTGCTCGTTTTTCGTCCGGCGAAAAATTGCGCGATCTGCCCGGTATCTCCTGCAGGGAGGGCAGGGGAATACGCCACAACCCGCCAGCTTCCCCGCTCGACATGCGAGTTCTTCCAACACCGGCCATGGATTCAGTGAAAATAGCCGACTATCACTATGAACTTCTTGGCCCGAAGCTTGCGCTCCTGGAGACGTCGCGGGGATGTCCGCATGACTGTTCATTCTGTGCGAAAGACACGATGTACGGGGGGCAGCTTAGGCTCAAAAGCATGAAACAAATATCAGATGACATTGACGCAGCGTCAAAAGCGGGGGCTAGAAACATTTACTTTTTCGACCTCGAATTCGGCCTGTCAGAAGAAACATTCAATTTTGTTTGCGATAAGATGAGGCAGGTTACCCCCTCGATGAAATGGACCTGTCAGACCCGTCTTGACCTGTTGAGCGAAGAACAGATCGGCAGGATGGCCCAAGCGGGCTGCAAACTTATACACTTCGGCGTGGAAAGCGCCGATCCAGCCATACTGTGCCAACAGAATAAGCCAATCAAGGCAGAACGCCTCAAGAGAAATGTCAAGCGTTGTAAAATAAGAGGCATAGAGACCGCGGGTTTCTTTCTTCTTGGTTTTGAAGGCGAAACTTTGGAACAGATGGAGCAAACTGTCTCATTTTCGAGGGAGCTTAATCCCTCATTTGCTTCGTTTCATCCTGTAATGCGTTTTACTAAAGAAACCATTATTGACGCGACAGAGAAAGGAAACCATACGATTGCCTATGAGAATTCTCACCTTGATCCCGAGCAGCTTGACCGTTTGATCCGCAAAGCATATCTGCGTTTCTATCTGTCGCCGGCGTCACTAGCCAGGCTGTTGCCGAACCTTCTGAAGCCGCGGATGATGGGAAAAGCATTCAAGATGTTCCGAGGATATGTGTCATGAAATACACCTCTACAGTATTTATCCCGGTATATAACGAGGAAGAGATCATTGCCCGTAATGTAAACAGGCTTTTTGCTTTTATGGAGTCCGCCTCTATTGATGCCGAGATAATAATAGGAAGCAACGGGTCAACCGACAATACGCCCAAAATAGTTAAAGAGCTTGACCGGAGCGCCGACCGTATCCAGGCTTTTCATCTGGATCGTCGAGGTGTAGGGCGGGCGTTTTCGCGCGCGGTTAAGCTCGCGCGTGCCGATTATATTGTCTGTCAGGACGCGGATCTTGCAGTGGAACTGGATTTCATACCGTTGGCTCTTGAGTTTCTGGAGAAGTGCGATATTGTGGTTGGATGTAAACGTCTTGGGTTGCAGAAGCGTTCGTTTTTCCGGAAGTTCGGAAGCGACTTTTTTGTTTTTGTTTCCAGCCTTTTGCTGGGCGCCGGAGTGTCTGATTTTTCGATAGGGGCAAAAGCCTACCGTCGTGAATTTGTGTCAGACTACACGGACAGGCTGGACCCGGGCACAGGCTATGTGCTTGAACTGGTGTATCTCGCAGCTACGGAAAAACGACGCGTTGTGGAGCTTCCGGTAAATTGTAGAGATAACAGAAAGAGCCATTTTAATCTGCCCGCGGAGGCAGCGCACAAGTTCAGCCATCTGTTTAGATTATGGCTGAAGAAAAGTTGGGAGAGGAAAACACGGCAATGCAGTACATAAGTACAAGGGGAGGGGTGAAGCCAATGTCTTTCACCAATGCGGTGATGAGCGGGCTCGCAGACGACGGGGGCCTCATCCTTCCGCGGGAAGCGCCGGATGTTACAGGCTGTCTTGATGAGTGGCAGGATCTGGAATACGCGGAGCTTGCCGAAGCCATTATACGACTTTACTCCGATCTGGACCAGGCAACCCAGCGAACGATTATACAGGACAGCTACAGGCAGTTCCGTTCACCTGAAGTCGCCCCGGTGAGGAAAGCAGGCGATATTTTCATGCTGGAGCTTTTTCACGGCCCGACATTGGCCTTCAAAGACATAGCGCTCCAGTTTCTAGGCCGGGTGTTCGAGCATATCCTGCGTTCCAGAAGCGAACAGATGAATGTGTTGGGCGCTACCAGCGGTGATACCGGCAGCGCTGCGATATACGGCGTAAAGGGCAGGGAACGGATGAGCATATTTATCCTTCACCCTGAAGGGCGGGTAAGCCCGGTGCAGGAACGCCAGATGACAACTGTCTCGGACGAGAACGTGCATAATCTGGCCGTAGGAGGCACCTTCGACGACTGCCAGCGAATAGCAAAAGAAATCTTCTGCGACCTCGATTTTAAAAAAAGGCACAGACTCGGATCGGTCAACTCCATAAACTGGGCCAGGCTTCTTCCGCAAATAGTGTATTATTTCTATGCCTTCTTTGCCGTGAGAAAAGAGACGGGTTGTGAAAACATCTCTTTTTCGGTTCCGACAGGCAATTTTGGCGATATCTTTGCAGGGTACATGGCTCATCAAATGGGGCTGCCTATCCGTCAGTTGATCCTTGCCACTAACGAAAACGATATTCTGCACCGCTTTTTCAGCACAGGAATATACGGCATGGGATCGGTAAAACCTACATTGAGCCCTTCTATGGATATACAAGTGGCGAGCAATTTTGAGCGGTACCTTTACTATCGCATGGGCTCGGAGCCGGACAGAGTGCGGGAAGCGATGGATAATTTCAAAAGTAGCGGAGAGATCAGAATAAAACTTCAAGAGAGCGGCGCCGTGGACCCGCTGATTGTTTCCGGCAGAAGCGACGACGAAACAGTTCTGGAAACCATCCGGGATTTCCACGCCGACTATGGATATCTTCTTGACCCTCACAGCGCCGTCGGGGTAGGGGTGGCGAAAAGCCTGGCTTCCGGCGATGCTCCGCTGGTATGTCTCGCCACGGCACATCCCGCCAAATTTCCAGAAGCGATTAAGCGGGCGACCGGAAACGATATTGCACATCATTCGCTCATAGATGCCCTGAAGAACAAACCTTCGAAAGTAGAAAACGTGCCACCCGAAACAATGGCCGTCAAAAATTACATTGCCGCTTTGGCCCTGGGATAGGTTTTATGCGGGGATTCTCATGTCAGCAATGTGGGAACTGTTGCCGGGTCTCGGGATATGTCCACCTTACCGCGGAGGATGTCAGAAACATCGCGGAACATCTTGGTCTTCAAATCCACGAATTCACTGGCCGGTTCACGCGCCTGACCAGCGGGCGGAACTCCCTCAGCCTG